>JAFAMK010000192.1 GCA_019233415.1 Vulcanimicrobiota bacterium | reverse complement strand
GCTTCGCCGGCGCCGAGCTGGTCACGGTCTGGATCGCCGAGGCCGACGACCGCACCCCACAGCGGCTCATCGGCCATCTCGTCTCCTCGGTCGAACGCTACACACGCGGCCGAATCGACGACGACCTCGCCGTCCTCGCCGTCCGCCCGCTCCCGTAGCGCCCTTCGACAGGCTCAGGATGACGGCGATTCCCTGTCACCCTGAGCTTGATTCCCTGTCACCCTGAGCTTGATCCCCTGTCACCCTGAGCCTGATTCCCGATCACTCTGAGCCCGATTCCCTGTCATCCTGAGCTTGTCGAAGGGGCGAGGTGGTCCGGCGACCCCCGACCGAGAAGCGCCCGGCCGTGAGACGTCTGCTCGCCTTCCTCGCCGCGGTAGCCGCGTTCGCCCTCCCCGCCTGCACGCGCGTCGCAACGACGCAGACCACGCCGGGCGCGGAAACGCGCCACAGCTGGACGCAGCCCGGCGTGCTGCGGATCGCGAGCCTGAACGATCCCGACTCGCTCAGCCCGCTGGTCGGGAACTTCCAGGTCGACGTCGATCTGTCGATGTTTTGGGCGGGTTATTTGTTCAACTTCAGCGACGCGAACGCGCTCGTCCCCGAGCTTGCGACCGACGTGCCGACGCTCGCGAACGGCGGCATCTCGAAGGACGGCCTCACGATCACGTACCATCTGCGCCGTGGTGTGACGTGGCAAGACGGTGCGCCGTTCTCGGCCGACGACGTGGTGTTCAGCTGGCACGCGGTGATGAACCCGAACACCAACGTGCCGACCCGCCTCGGATACGACCTCATTCGCGCGATCGACGAGCCCGACCAGTACACCGCGGTCGTGCACCTCGCGAAGCCGTACGCGCCATTCGTGAACACGTTCTTCACGATGGGGCCGACACCGTATCCCGTTTATCCGAAACATCTGCTGGCGAAGTATCACGACCTCAACCAGATTCCGTACAACAGCAAGCCGGTCGGAACCGGGCCGTTCATCGTGCAGGAGTGGCACCGCGGCCAGACGCTGCGGATGGTCGCGAACCCGCACTACTGGCGCGGCGCACCGAAGCTGCGCGAGGTCGAATACCGCGTGATCCCGGACGAGAACACGATCGTGACGAGCCTGCAGACGCACGAGATCGACATGTGGTACTACGCTTCGGCGACGAACTACGCAAGCGCGTCGAAGATCGAAGGGACGCACGCGCTGCTCACGCCGTTCGCGCAGTACTCGCTGCTCGGCTTCAACCTGCAGCGCGAGCCGACGTCGGAGCTCGCGGTGCGGCGTGCGCTCGCCTACGCGACGGACCGCAAACGGTTGATCGACGTCGCCACCTACGGCGTGAACATCCTGGGCGAGGGCGACCAGCCGGCGTTCTCGTGGGCCTACGACGCGTCGCTGCAGCCGATCCCGTACGATCCGGCCAAGGCGCGCGCATTGCTCGACGCAGCCGGCTGGCGCGCCGGCGGCGACGGCATCCGCGTGAAGAACGGGAAGCGCCTGCACGTGCAGATCGTCACGACGAGCGGAAACGCGCTCGGCAACCGCGTCGCCGTCATCCTGCAGGCGGCGTGGAAGGACGTCGGCGTCGAGGCCGAGGTGAAAGCCTACACGTCGAGCCTGATGTTCGCGGTCGCGCAGTCCGGCGGCATCCTGCAGAGCGGCAAGTTCGACGTCGAGTTCTCGGCGTGGATCCCCGGCGTCGACCCCGACGATGCGCTGAACTTCATGTGTGACCGGTTCCCACCGAACGGCGAGAACCAGTTCCGCTTCTGCGACAAAACGCTGGATGCCCAAGAAAAGATCGCTCTCACCTCCAACGAGCAATCCGTCCGCAAAGCCGCCTACACCCGCATCCAGGAAATCCTCATCGACCAGCTCCCGATGCTCACGATGTGGTTCAACCGCCGCTTCGACGTCGTCAACAACGACCTAAAAAACTACAAACCCGCCCACGCCGTAACAACCTTCTGGAACACCTGGGAATACGCGATCTAGTCTAGCTCAGGCTTCTGCAGCTCGCGCACGCCGTCCGGTGCGGCGACGATCACGGCGGCGGTGAGTGACGAGGCGAAGAGGCCCGTCGCAACGACGCCGTGGATGTCGCGCAGGGCGCGGTCCAAGCCAACCGGGTCGGCGATCAGGCCGAAGGCGCAGTCGAGGAGTGCGTTGCCGTTGTCGGTGACGTACGGGGTTTCGCCGCCGCGGCGGGCGATGGTTGCGCCGAGGTGGGTTGCGATCTCGCGTTCGACGTAGGGGAGCGCGTAGGGGACGACTTCGACGGGCGTCGGGAAGGCGCCGAGGCGGTCGACGAGTTTTTCCGGGGTGACGATGACGACGAAGGTGCGGGCGGCGAGCGCAACCGCTTTCTCGCGGAACATCGCGCCGCCGCCGCCCTTCGTCAGGGACCAGTCCGCCGCGACCTCGTCGGCGCCGTCGATCGCAACGTCGATCGCGCGGGCGCCGAACGCGGCCAATGGGATGCGAAGCTCGCGGCAGAGCGCCGCGGTCGCCTCCGAGGTCGGGACGGCGACGATCTCTTCACCGGCGGCGACCCGCTCGCCGACCCGCACGATCGCCCAGTGCGCCGTCGTCCCGGTCCCGAGACCGATGCACGTTCCAGCCCGCACGTAGCGGTCGACCGCGGCGAACCCCGCCGCGCGCTTGAGATCGTCGCCGACGGCCACCGGTTAGGTCTTGCGGCAGTGCCCCGGGACCCACTTGCCGTGCTTGTCACGGTGCGGCGGGACCCAGTGCGAGCCGCGCGGGCAGCGCGGATGGCTGCTCATCGAGTCGTGTGCGGCCGAAGCCGGCGCAGCGAACACGAGCGTCGAGGCAAGTGAAGCAAGCGCGAGCGCGCCAATGAAGAGTCTACGCATAGAAACCCTCCGGTTACGAGTGCAATGATCCCGGAGTGTTCCGCCGCTGGAAAAGAAAACCCGCTGGCGCACGCGACAGCGGGGTTGGTATTACCGGAACGCCGGCAGGTCCGGGATCGGTTCCGCGACTTTGAAGGCGAGTTCGCGGCGATCCTCGTCCAGGTCGATGCGGACCAGGTCGCCGTCGCGGACTTCGCCGGCGAGGATTTTCCGGCCGAGCGGGGTTTCGATCTCGCGCTGGATCGCGCGCTTGAGGGGGCGCGCGCCGTAGGCGGGCTCGTAGCCGACGCGGACCAGGTGCGTCTTCGCCTCGTCGGTGATTTCGAGCGCGATGCGCCGTTCGCGCAGCCGGGCGCGGACGCGGTCGAGCTGGATTTCGACGATGTCCTTGAGCTGCTCTTCGGAGAGCTTGTGGAAGACGACGACTTCGTCGATGCGGTTGAGGAACTCGGGGCGGAAGTGCTGGCGCAGCTCGTCGAGCACCGTCGCGCGCATCACCGCGAAGTCGGCGGCGCCCATGTCGCTCGACGCGTCGAGGATGCGGTGCGATCCGATGTTCGAGGTCATCACGACGATCGTGTTCTTGAAGTCGACCGTGCGGCCCTGACCATCCGTTAGCCGGCCGTCGTCGAGAATCTGCAGGAAGACGTTGAAGACGTCGGGGTGGGCCTTTTCGATCTCGTCGAACAGGAGCACCGAGAACGGACGCCGCCGCACCGCTTCGGTGAGCTGGCCGCCCTGGTCGTAGCCGACGTATCCCGGCGGCGCGCCGAGCAGCCGCGCGACGGTGTGCTTCTCCTGGTACTCCGACATGTCGATGCGGATGAGCGCGCGCTCGTCGTCGAACAGGAAGCTGGCCAGCGCGCGCGCCAGCTCGGCCTTCCCGACGCCGGTCGGGCCGAGGAACAGGAACGAGCCCAGCGGCCGGTTCGGATCGCCGAGCCCGGAGCGGGCGCGCACGATCGCCTCGGCAACTGCGGTGACCGCTTCGTCTTGACCGATCACGCGGCGGTGCAGTTCTTTGTCGAGGTTGAGCAGCTTCTGGATCTCGCCTTCGAGCAGCTTCGTCACCGGAACGCCGGTCCAGCGGCTGACGACCGACGCGATGTCCTCTTCGTCGACCTCTTCCTTGAGCAGCCGCGACTGGCCGCCGCCGCCGACCGACGCTTCTTTGTCGCGCAATTCGCGCTCCAGCGAGGCGAGGCGGCCGTACTTCAGTTCCGAGGCCTTCGCGTAGTCGGCGGCCTGCGTCGCGCGTTCGACGTCGAGCTTCGTCGCTTCGATGCGTTCGCGCAGCTCGCGCGTCTGCGCGACCACGTCCTTCTCGGCCTGCCAGCGCGCGCGCAGCGAATCGGTCTGCTCGTGCAGTTCCGCAAGCTCTTGGTCGAGCTTGTCGAGCCGCGCCTTCGACGCCTCGTCGCTCTCCTTGCGCAGCGCCTCGCGCTCGATCTCGAGCTGCATCATCCGGCGCGACGCTTCGTCCAGCTCGGTCGGCATCGAGTCGATCTCGGTGCGCAGCTTCGCCATCGACTCGTCGACCAGGTCGATCGCCTTGTCGGGCAGGAAGCGGTCCGTGATGTAGCGGTTCGAGAGCACGGCGGCCGCGACGAGCGCGGCGTCCTTGATCCGCACGCCGTGGTGGACTTCGTACCGCTCGCGCAGGCCGCGCAGGATCGAGATCGTGTCCTCGACCGTCGGCTGATCGACCATCACCGGCTGAAAGCGCCGTTCGAGCGCGGCGTCCTTTTCGATGTACTGCCGGTACTCGTCGAGCGTCGTCGCGCCGATCATGTGCAATTCGCCGCGCGCGAGCAGCGGCTTGAGCAGATTGCCCGCGTCCATCGAGCCTTCGGTCTTGCCGGCGCCGACGACGGTGTGCAGCTCGTCGACGAACAGCAGCACGCGACCAGCAGCGCTCTGCACGTCCTTGAGCACGGCTTTGAGGCGCTCTTCGAACTCGCCGCGGTACTTCGCGCCGGCGATCAGCGCGCCCATGTCGAGCGAGACGAGCCGCTTGTCCTTCAGCCCTTCCGGAACGTCGCCGCGCACGATGCGCTGCGCGAGCCCCTCGACGATCGCGGTCTTGCCGACGCCGGGCTCACCGATCAGGACGGGGTTGTTCTTGGTGCGGCGCGAGAGCACTTGGATCACGCGGCGAATCTCGTCGTCGCGCCCGATCACCGGGTCGAGCTTGCCGGCTTCCGCGGCCTTCGTCAGGTCGCGGCCGTAGCGCTCCAGCGACTGATAGGTGCCCTCGGGGTTCTGCGTCGTGACGCGCTGGTTGCCGCGCACCTCGCGCAGCGCGCCGAGCAGTTTCTCGCGCGTCAGCCCGAGGTCGCGGAAGATGCGCCCGACGGCGCCGCCGTCGGCGACCATCGCCAACAGCAGGTGCTCGACGGAAACGTAGTCGTCGTTGAGCGCCTTCGCCTCGTCGTCGGCCTTGGCCAGGAGGCGTGTGAGCGCCGGTGCGACCGTCACCTGGCTCTGGGCCGCGTTCGCGCCCTGGTAGCGCGGAAGCGCGGCCAGCGCGCGGGTCAGCTCCTGCTCGAGCGCCTGAGGATCGATCCCGGCCTTGCGGAGGACCGGGACGGCGATCCCGTCGGCCTGGTCGAGGACCGCGGCCAGCAGGTGCTCGGGCGAGGTTTGGGTGTGGTGTTCCGAGAGCGCCCGGGTATAGGCGGCATTCAACGCTTCCTGGACGCGCTGGGTCATGCGCTCTACGTTCATTCGCACTCCATAACCGAGAGTGCTAACGCCGGGGTTTCGTCAGCTCGGTCCCCGTACCGAGCAAAGGCCGCCGGTTCCTAGAAGCGGAGCAGGCGGCGGGCTTCCTTCCCGGTCGTCGGAGCGTCGGGCCAGGTCGGGCCGGCCCCCGGAGGGGAGTCGTAGCCGAGGAAGGGCGCGAGGACCGCGGCGAGCGCGAAGAGCGAGAGGGGGATCAGGACTTCCATGCCCCTACGATAGCGCCGTGCCGCCGAACGAGCGCACGGAACTTCCGCCCGAACGTTGCGGTTTTGCCGAACGATGGACGTGCGCAATCTCAAGACGTTCGTCGCACTCGCGGAAGCGCGTACGGTGACGAGAACCGCCGAGCGGCTCGACTACGCGCCGTCGAGCATCGCCGCGCACGTCCACGCGCTCGAACAGGAAGTCGGCGTCGCGCTCGTCGAGCGGGTCGGGCGCGGGATCGCGCTGACCGAAGCCGGCCGCGCCTTCCTGGTCCACGCGAAGCGGATCGTCGACGCCGAGCGCAGCGCGATCGCCGACGTGCGCGCGGCGGTCGTTCCCGCCAGCGCCGTCTCGCTCGGCTCGGCCGCGAGCCTGGCCTCCTGCCTTCTGCCGCGCATCCTCGCCCGGGCACGCCTGCGCGAGCCGAACCTGTCGGTCTCGACCCGCCACGGCTCGTGCTGCGACCAGGTCGCCGGCGTCCGCGACGGCGAGCTGGACCTCGCCCTGACGATCGAGCGGCGCGGCGAGATGCTCGACCACCTGCGCGACGAGTCGCTCGCCACCGAGGAGCTCTCTGCCGTGCCGATCGCGGTCGTCGTCGCGCCGCAGCACCGGCTCGCGTCGCTGACGCGCGTCGCACCCGCCGACTTCACCGGCGAGACGCTGCTCGACACGGAGCCCGGCTGCAGCTACCGCGAGGCGTTCGCCGCCCTGCTCGACGAGGCGGGAGTGCGGATCGGCGCGCGGCTGGACTTCGACAACTTCGAGGCGATCCGGCAGCTCGTGCGCCTGGGCGCCGGCGCGGCGATCCTGCCGCAGGTCGTCGTCGACGACGAGCTGGCCGCCGGGACACTGGTCGAGCTGCCGATCCGTCCGCCGGGCGAGTTCGTCATCGTCGTGACCTGGCGCCCGGCGACGGTCACCGCCCCGGTTCAGGCGCTGCTGAACGCCGCGCGCGAGGAGGGCAAGGCCCTTCTGCCCACGTTCGCGCTCGGCGCCCGAGCGGGAGCCGCGTAACCGCGAGGGAACCGCGGGAAGGTGGAGTTGCCCGCGATCGCGCGCGGCGCGTTTCGCGCGCTGTTCGTCTACGACGTCGCCGACACGATCGACCTCGCCCAGCTGCGCACGGTGCGCGGCGAGGGCGTCGCGCGCGCGCCGCTGCAACTGCGCCGCGAAGCGTCGTCGGAATTCATCCAGTACCCCGTCGCGCCGATGATCGTGCGGCTCTCCGACTTGGAGAGCCCGCGCGCGACGGTCCGCGCGAAGATCTTCGACTTCGGCGTCGTTTCGCTGCGCGTCAGCGTCCCGTTCGCCGGGCCGTGGGACGAGTTCGCGGCGCTCACGCGCACGCTGCGCGGAAATCCCGCGCTCGAAGCGCAGGCGCACGCCGCGCTCGACGACGTGCTGGCCGAGATCGCGGGGATGCTCGACGACCCGCATCCGGCGCTGGTCGAGGACTACTTCGTGCTCGAAGTGCAGCGCTTCGAAACGCCCGTTGCCGCCGGGCGGCTCACCGGCGAGTACGGCGCGGACCTGGCACGGCTCTTGCTGTTCGAGGACCGCGACCTCGTCGCGGGCGAGCAGCAGGAAGCGCTGCGGCTCGCATTCTCGTACTACCCCGACGATTTGACGGTCGTGCAGTGGGACGCGGCATTCGTCTACGACCGCGAGGACGGCGCCGAAGCGGTCGAAGACATCCTCGAGTTCGCCAACTCACAGCTGGTCGAGTTCCGCACCTACGACGCGCGGCTCGACGAAGAGCTGGATGCGATCTACCGGCTCGAACCGGGCCGTCCGGCGCGGCGCTTTCTCCGCCACGGCGCCGCCGAACATGCGGCACGCGTGCGCTTCCTCCTCGTCGACGTGCTCGAACTGACCGATCGCACCGCGAACGCGCTGAAGATCATCGGCGACGCGTACTACGCGCGGCTCTACCGCGCGGTCGCGGGCCGGCTCGGCCTCGCCGACTGGCAGCGCCAGATCGACACGAAGCTGCGCAGCGTCAGCGAGATCTACCGCGTCTTCCAGGACCAGGCACAGTACGCGCGCAGCGAGACGCTGGAGATCATCATCATCGTCCTAGTCGCGCTCGAAGCGATCATCGGCATCCTCGCATTGCGGCACTGAGGCCCTTCGACAGGCTCAGGGTGACGGGACTCTGTCACCCTGAGCTTGTCGAAGGGCCCTCGTCATGTCGTGCCAAGGCGCGAGAGGACGACGTTTTCGCTTTGCTGGACGTGCGCGCCGAGCAGCGTTTCGGCGAGGTCTTCGTTGCCGGCGGCGATCGCTTCGGCGATCTCCATGTGCTCGTCCCAGACGGTGTCGCGGTAGCTCGACGTGCGCAGGTAGAGCCGCATCGCGCGCGCGATGTGCGCCCAGCGGCCGTCGAGCGCCGCCCGCACGTGGCGGTTCCCCGCCACCTCGGCGATCGCCATGTGGAACGCCGCGTCGGCGGCGATCAGCGGCTCGATCCGGCCCTGGCGCAGGGCGGCGCGCGCCTCGGCGCGCCAGGCCGCGACCCGCGGGCGCAGGTCGACGCGGCGCGCCGCCGCGGCGCGCGCGGTGACGCGCTCCAGCGCCAGCCGGAAGACGTACAGCTCGCTCAGGTCCTGCGCGTCGAGCGGCGCGACGGTCGCGCCGCGGTTGGCCTCGCTGGTGACGAGCCCCTCGGCTTCGAGCGTGCGCAGCGCCTCGCGCAGCGGGATGCGGCTCGTCCGGTACTGCTCGGCCAGCTCGACCTGGCGCAGGCGGCTGCCCGGCGGGTGAAGGCCGGCGAGAATCGCCCCGCGCAATTCGGCGAGGACGCGGTCGTACGTGGTGACGGATTCCATTGCGTGGCGCTCGCGCCGCAGCCCCTTTCCGGACGCTCTCCGGGCGCCCCTATGCGGTCGGCGCGATGTGATCGCGCTCGTCGCGGACGCGGCGCGACTTGAGGTCGGTGCGCGCCAGCGTCCCGGCCGGCGCGAACGCGATCTCCGGACGAATCCCGAGCTGGCGCTTCATCCGCGCGACGATCCGTTCGCGCAGCGCGTCCTCGTCGCACGGCGCGACCAGTTCGGCGCGCACGGTCAGCTCGTCGAGCGCGCGCGGGCGCGTCACGACGATCTCGAACTCGGTCCCGACCTCGGCGAACGCGCGCAGCACCTCTTCGACCGCGCTAGGATAGATGTTCTCGCCGCGGATGACGAGCATGTCGTCGATGCGGCCGACGATCCCGCGCGGGAAGCGTGGGTACGTGCGCCCGCACGGGCACGGCGCGTCGGTCCATTCGGCGAGGTCGCCTGAGACGAGACGGATCATCGGCTGACCGCGCCGTTCGAGCTGCGTGTAGACCGGCGTCCCCGTCGCGCCGAACGGCAGCGGGCGCAGCGTCTGCGGGTCGAGCAGCTCGGCATACACGAGGTCTTGCCACAGGTGCATCCCGGTGCGGTGCGCGCACTCGGCGACGTTCATCCATGGGGTGACCTCGCCCATGCTGCCGGTATCGATGCACGCGGCGCCAAATGTCTCTTGGATCAACTGCTTCATCGCGGGGATGCCGGCGCCGGGCTCGCCGGAGAAGAACATCAGCCGCAGGCCGAGCCCCTGCGGGTCGATCCCCTCCGCGCGCGCGGTCTCCGCGAGCCGCAACGCGTACGAGGGCGTCCCGTAGAACGCGCTCGGGCGCATCTGCTGCATCCACGAGAGCGCCTGCAGCGTCATACCCGGAACGCCGGCACCGAACGGAAAGCTCGCCGCACCGAGCCGCTCGACGCCCGCAAGCGTTCCCCACGAGCCGACATACAGCGAGAAGATCGAGCCGACGAAGACGAGGTCGCTCGGGCGCAGCCCGAAGCTCCACATGATCCGCGCATGCGCCTCGGCGATCCGCGCGTAGTCGTCGCGCGTCCAGGCGAACGCGGTCGGACGGCCGCTCGTGCCCGACGTGCCGTGCACGCGCGCGACCTCGTGCGGTTCGACGCACAGGTACGAGCCGAACGGCGGGTGGACGGCTTGATCGGCGCGCAGATCGGCCTTGCTGATCGTCGGGACGCGCGCGAAGTCGTCGAGCGATCGCACGTCGCCGGGCTCGAGCCCCGCCATGCGCCAATGCGCGCGATAGAACGGCGCGCGCTCCCACGCCCACGCCATCAGCGCCTGAACCTTCTGCAAGATGTGCGCGGCGCGCTCGTCGGCCGACATCGTCTCGCGCGCGCGGTCCCAGTACGGTTGGTCGTCGCGCGGGCGGTATGCCGGGTCGTAGACCGGCGGCCACGCGGCGGCCGGCGAGGCGATCATGCCTGCGCCGCGCGGCGCGCCGCGTCGCGCCCGTGCGCGGCGACGATCCGCTCGATCCCCTCGATCAGGTCCTGCGTCGAAGCCTCCGCGTTGAAGACCTCGCGCACGCCGAGCGCGCGCAGCTTCGGCACGTCGTTCTCCTGGATCACGCCGCCGGCGACGACGACGATGTCGTCGACCTCCCGCTCGTGCAGCAGGTCCATGATCTTCGGGAAGACCGTCATGTGCGCGCCCGAGAGGATGCTCACGCCGACCACGTCGACGTCTTCCTGGATCGCGGCGTTCACGATCATCTCCGGCGTCTGGTGCAGGCCGGTGTAGACGACCTCCATCCCCGCGTCGCGCAGTGCGCGCGCGACGATCTTCGCGCCACGGTCGTGGCCGTCGAGCCCGGGCTTGGCGACGAGCACTTTAATGGGCATGGGCCGGTCCTCCGAGGATCGCGAGCAGCGCATCGACCGCGTCGTTGCGGGAGATCGTATGGTCGCGCAGGCCGTCGAGGACCGCGGACGCGTCGTCCGAGTCGAGCGCCGCCAGCGCGGCGCGCACGGCCGCGTCGCGCGCGCGGCGCACGACCTCGAAGCGCACGGCGCGGACCGCGTTCGAGTCGCCGGCGCCGCGCTTCGCCGCGAGCGCGTCGAGCAGCGCCGGAAGGCCGGTCCCGTCCTGCGCGACCGTCTGCAGGACGGGGATCTCGCGCGCGCCCTCGCGCACCATGTGTTTGAGGTCGAGCGCGGTCGCGTTCGCGCCGGGCCGGTCGGCCATGTTGACGACGAACATGTCCGCGATCTCCGTCAGCCCGGCCTTGATCGTCTGCACGCTGTCGCCGAGCGCGGGAACCGTCACGACGACGATGACGTCGGCGACCGCGACGATCTCCAGCTCGACTTGGCCGACGCCGACCGTCTCGACGATGACGACGTCGAACCCCGCCGCGTCGGCGAGCCGCACCGCGTCGCGCGTCGCCGGGGCGAGCCCGCCGCCCGCCGTGCGCGAGGCCATGCTGCGAATGAAGACCCCGCGGTCGCCGGCGTGGCGCTGCATGCGCACGCGGTCGCCGAGCACCGCGCCGTGCGTGAACGGCGACGACGGGTCGACCGCGATCACCGCGACCGTCTCGCCGTTCGCGCGAAAGCCCTCGATAAGGCGGTCGACCAGCGTGGATTTTCCTGCGCCGGGCGGCCCGGTGATCCCGATGACGTCGGCGCGCGCACCGTTTCGCTGCGCGTGGCCGAGCGCCGCGAACTGCGCCAGCGCGCCGCGGACGTCGGTGTGGCCGTTCTCGACCGCCGAGATCGCGCGCGCGAGGTCGCGCTGCACGCGGTGCGCGATCAAAAGACCGGCGTCTCCACGTAGCTCCCGAAGACCGGGCGCAGCGCGGCGACGATTTCGCCGCCGGTCGCGCGCGCCTTCACCGCGTCGAGCGTCGCCGGCATGATGTTCTCGTCGGTCTGCGCGACGCGAACCAGTTCGTCGAGCGCGCGGTGCACGGCGCCGCCGTCGCGCCGCGCGCGCGTTGCGCGCAGCCGTTCCAACTGGCGGTGCGCGGCGGCCTCGTCGACGTGGTGCAGGTCGACCGCCGGGTTCGGCGAGTCGTCGCGGTACTTCGTGACGCCGACGACGTGCCGTTCGCCGGCCTCCTTGCGCCGGTGCAGGTCGTACGCGGCGTCAGCGAGTTCGAGCTGGAAGAAATTGTCTTCGATGCAGCGGATGACGCCGCCGCGCCGCTCGATCTCCGCGAAGTAGTCGAAGCAGCCGCGCTCGATCGCGCGCGTGAGCGCCTCGACCGCGTACGAGCCGCCGAGCGGGTCGATCGTCCCCGCGACCCCGGTCTCGTCGGCGATGATCTGTTGCGTGCGCAGCGCGATCTTCATCGCCGCCTCGCTCGGGATCGAGAGCGCCTCGTCGTAGCCGTTGGTGTGCAGCGACTGCGCGCCGCCGAGAACCGCCGCGAGCGCTTCGATCGCGGTGCGCGCGATGTTGTTGAGCGGCTCGCGCGCCGTGCACGAGACGCCCGCGGTCTGGCAGTGGAAGCGCAGCCGCATCGACTCCGGCTTGCGCGCGCCGAAGCGCTCCTTCATCACCCTCGCCCAGACGCGCCGCGCCGCGCGGAACTTCGCGACTTCTTCCAAGAAGTCGATCTGCGAGACGAAGAAGAACGACAGCCGCGGCGCGAAGTCGTCGACGTCGATCCCCGCGCGCACGACCTCCTCCACGTACGCGATCCCGGCCGCCAGCGTGAACGCGACCTCCTGAATCGTGGTGCTGCCCGCCTCGCGCGTGTGGTAGCCGCTGACGTTGACCGGGTTGTAGCGCGGCAAATGCTGCGCGGAGTAGGTGATCGTGTCGCGCACGATCCGCATCGCGGGCCGCGGCGGATAGACCCACTCCTTCTGCGCGACGTACTCCTTGATGATGTCGTTCTGAATCGTCCCGGAGAGCTTCGCGCGGTCGAACCCGCGCTCGTCGGCGACGACCAAGTACATCGCGAACAGAATCCAGGCCGACGGGTTGATCGTCATCGAGACGCTGATCCGCTCGAGGTCGATCCCGCGGTAGAGGTCGTGCATGTCGTCGACGCTGTCGACCGCGACGCCCTCGCGCCCGACCTCGCCCTCGCTGCGCGGGTCGTCCGAGTCGTATCCCATCAGCGTCGGCATGTCGAAGTCGGTCGAGATTCCGGTCTGCCCCTGTGCGATCAGGTAGCGAAAGCGCCCGTTCGTGTCGTCGGCGGTCCCGAACCCGGCGATCTGGCGCATCGTCCACGGCTGCGCGCGGTACATGGTCGGATACGGCCCGCGCGTGTACGGAAATGCGCCGGGGAACCCGGTGTCCCGCCCGTAGTCGACGTCCTCGATGTGCTCGGGCGTATAGACCCGTTCGAGCGCGACCCCGCCCAGCGTGCGGAACGTCGCGCGCGACTCGGGCCGCCGCTCGGCGAAGGGCAGCAAGGTGAGCTGCTCCCACTCCTCGCGCTGCTCGGCGACCGTGCGCTCCGACGTCTGCATGGGCAACCTCCGGATCGGATTGTATACAATCCTACCGCGGCGCCGCTCGATCCTTCCTACCCGAGGCGGCCTTTCAGGACGGCGCGGGCGTGGGCACCGGCGCGAATGCCGCGGGTGACGGCGAACTCCTCGACGATCGAGGCGACGATGAAGAGGCCGCGGCCGCTCTCGGCGAGCGCGTCGGCCGGGAGGCGGGCATTGTGCTGAAAGCCGCTGCCGCGGTCGAGCACGTGCAGGACGGCGTACTCGCCGCTGAGGTCGAGTGCGACGTCGACCGCGCCGGGCGCGTAGCGCTTCGCGTTCCCGACCAGCTCCGCGTAGACCAGCTCCGCGACGGTCCGGTCGGTCTCGCCGACGCCGCGCCGCTCGAGCGCGTCGACCATCGCGTGGCGCGCCGCGCCGGCGGCCGTTCCGTCGTCGACCGCGAACGTCCAGCGCAGCGCACCGCGGTCACCGCCGACGTCGACCAGCGAGCGGCGGAACGCGACGACGAGTAGCGCGACGTCGTCGCTCGCGCCGCGCCCGTCGAGAACCGCTTCGTGGATCGCCTGCGCCGGCGCGGCCTGCAGGTCGGCCTCGCGCAGCGCCGCGGCGAGCGCGGCCTCGCCTGCGATCAAGTCGCGCCCCGCTTCGACGAGGCCGTCGGTGTAGAGCAGCACCGTCGTGTCCGGTTCGATCTCGAACGAGCGCGTGACGTCCTGGCCGCGCTCGCGCAGACCGAGCGGGAGCCCGCCGCCGGGAAGCTGCTCGACCTCGTACAGCACGTTGCGGTGCAGCGGCGGCGGATGCCCGGCGCCGGCGCACGCGAGCGTCGCCCACACCGGATCGATCACGCCGACCCACGCGGTCACGAACGTGTCGGGCACCTGCGAGCGCAGCACCTTGTCGGCGGCGTCGAGCATTACCGACGGGTCGGGGTTGATCGCCGCCGCGCCGCGCAAGCTCTGCCGAATCGCCGCCATCGTCGCCGCCGCGTCGAGCCCGCTGCCTGCGACGTCGCCGACCGACATGACGATCCGGCCGTCGGCGACGCGGAACGCGTCGTACCAGTCGCCGCCGATCAGCGCCTCGCTGCGGCCGGCTTCGTACAGCGCGTCGAACGAGGTGCCGGGGACGCGCGGCAGCTCCGTCGTCAGCGCGGCGGCTTGGAACGTGCGCGCGACGCGCCGCTCGCGCTCGTACGCCTCCGCGTTCCCGATCGCCGGCGAGAGCCGGCGCGCGACCTCGACGAAGAACGGCAGGTCGTCGGCCGAGTAGTGCCGCCCCGAGGTGCGGTCGTACATGATCGCGACCGTCCCGCGCACCGCGCCGCCGAACGCGATCGGCACGATCACCGCCGAGACGACGCCGAGCGAGCGAATCGCCTCGCGGTAGGGACCGGTCACCGCGCCGATCCCGCCTTCGGGGAGGTGCTCGTACAGCAGCGGTCGCTTCGTGCGCACGACCGCCGGCGAACCGCCGCCGGCGTCGGTGGCGAGGTAGCGCAGGTCGAGCAGCGTGCTCGTGCGCTTGTCCAAGTCGGCGTCGCGGTGGTGCGAAGCGGCGAGGAACAGCGCGTCGTCCTCGTCGATCAAGTTCACCACCGCCCAGTCGGCGAACAGCGGGACCAACAGACGCGTCGCGGCCTCGAGCGTCTCGCGCAGGTCGAGCGTCTCCGCGAGCGATTCGCCCAGCCGCGCGTAGAACGCCTCGCGCTCCGCGATGCGCCGCTGCGTCTCGACCGCGACGCGCGCTTCCTGATAGAGGCGCGCGTTTTCGAGCGCGGCGCCGATCCGGCGCGCCAGTTCTTCCGCGGTCGCGAGGTCGGCGTCGCCGTACGGGTGCGCGTTGCGGTTGCGGCAGAACGTCAGCACGCCGTAGCGCCGCCCGTGCGAAACGATGACGACCGTGATCAGCGACGAGAGTCCTTCGGTGCGCATGCGCGTGAGGTGCGCCTCGTCGGCCGCCGCGCGCACCCACCACGATTCGTCGATCCGCGGCACGAGGACGCCTTCGCCGCTGCGCCACGCCGCGGCGATCGGGTGGACCGGATGGTCGACCGGCGTGTACGACCCGATCGAGCGCTGGAACGGCCCGCGCCGGCGCGGGTCGCGGTGCTCGACGACCGCGCGTACGAGCCGGCCGCCCTCGTCGGCGAGATCGAGCAGCACGAAGTCGGCGAACGACTGCACCGCGGCGCGCGAGACCGCGCGCAAGATCGCGCCGCTGTCGAGCTCGACCGCGAACAGCTCGTCGGCGCCGGCGAGGAACGCGTCGCGGTCGGCGGCGCCGTGCAAGTCGTCGACGTCGGTGCAGGTGCCGAACCAGCGCGTGACGTCACCGTTCGCCGGGTCGCGCACCGCGCTTGCGCGGACGATGAACCAGCGGTAGCTCCCGTCGCGGCGCTGCAGCCGCACCTCGCCCTCGAACGGTTCACCGGTCGCAACCGCGCGCCGCCACATGTCGAACGCGTCGGTGAAGTCGTCCGGGTGCACGACCTCGTCCCACGCCCAGGCGGCGAAGTCGCCGCGCGGCGAGCCGGTGTAGTCGTACACCTGCGAGTTCGCGTAGTCGATGCGGCCGTTCGGCAGCGCGGTGAAGACCATCTGCGGAATCGCCTCGGCGATCGCGCGGAACTGGTCCTCACTGCGCTTCTGCGCGTCGATGTCGGTCGACGTTCCGTACCAGTGCGCGATCGCGCCGCTCGCATCGCGCAGCGGCGTCGCGCGCGTGAGGAACCAGCGGTACGAACCGTCGCGCGCGCGCAGCCGGAACTCGATCTCGTACGGGCCTTCTTCGTTCGTCGCCGCCGTCCAGGCCGCGACCGCGCGCGCCCGGTCGTCGGGATGGACGCTGTCCGACCAGCGCGCGCCCATCGAGGCCTCCGGCGTCAGCCCCGTGTACTCGTACCAGACGCCGTTGAAGTAGTCGTTGCGCCCGTCGGGCGTGGTTCGCCATACGATCTGCGGAAGCGTCTCCAAGAACGCGCGCAGCTCGCCGTCGAGAATCGGCACGGTCAACGGGTTCCCCCCGTTCTCACGACGCGGCATTCTGCCGAAGCGCCCGCACGTCCCCGTCCCGCACGGTCACACCGGTCGCGTCGAACCACTCCATCAGCGGAACCGCGTACTTGCGCGACGTACCGACCGCGTCGCGGAAGCGCGCCATCGTGATCGGGCCGTCGCGCCGGATCGCCGCTTCGAGCCGCGCACGAATCTCGTCGACCTGCTCGCCGCGGTAGACGTCGGCGCCGACCTTGACCAGCGCGCCGGTCGCGACGAGCATGTCGAACGCCTGCGCGAGCCCCGGCGTCTTCGTTCGGCGCAGCTCGCCGACGACGGCGTCGAGCGCGGCGGGGACGAGCGGCAGCGTGGGATCGACCGGAACGGCCCGTTCGAAGAAGGCACGCTGCTCGTCCGAGAGCTGCGGGCGATGCCCAAGCGTCGCGTAGTAGCCGGCCTGCGCGGCGATCCGGCCCTCGTCGACCTCGCCGGCGAGCACGCGAATCAGCAGCGCCTCGTCCGTGCCGAGCGCGCGCGCGAGCGCGAGCGAGGTCGCGCCGAGCATCCACGGCGCCTCGGCCTCGTGGCGCGCGAGCGCCACGAGGATGCGCGTGGAAAGCGCGTCGACGTCGGAGGCTGCCCTCTCGTCGTGCATCGACGCGCGATTTCGCGCGCCGCCGCGAACTCTCCGTCGCGGCGGCTAGGTTACGCGGGCGTTACGCCGCGAGGAGATGCTTGTCGAGCATCGACACGATGTCGCGCTCGGGGACGAAGCCGACGATCCGGTCCACGGCCAGGCCGCCCTTGAACAGGATCAGGCACGGAATCCCCGAGACGCCGTACTGGCCGGCGATCGACGGGTTCTCGTCGGTGTTCAGCTTGACGAAGCTGATCTGGCCGCCGAGCTTCGCGGCGACCTTCTCGACGACCGGCGAGAGCATCTTGCACGGGCCGCACCACGGGGCCCAGAAATCGACCAGGACGGGCTTGTCGGACCCGAGCACCTGGGTCGGGAAGGTGCTCTGCGTGACGTCGGGGAGTGCGCTCATGTCTTTTGGATTCATACCTCCGAGCGCTTCGACCCGGCCGTAGGAGCGGCGGTTTCGGCCCGGAAGGACGCGGCGTGCGCTCGCTCCCGACCCTCCTGGCCGCCCTGGTGGCGACCCTCTCGGTCACCGCCCCGGCCGCCGCCGCGTCGCGGCCGAAACTGCCGGTCAGCGTCCTGATCGTGACCGACGTCGTCGAGGACGCGCAGCAGACGATGCCGGCCGCGCTCTGGCGCCGGATCGTCGTCGACTACGTCGGCGCGCGGTCGAGCACCGCCGAGGACGGGACCGCGCTGCCCGAGAGCGACCGCTGCCGCGCCGCGCACGCGCTCTACGCCGTCTTCGCCTCGTTCGAGCGCGCGCCGCGCTTGCCGGGGCTCGCGCAGGAGCCCGACCGCGCGTACGCGCTGGCGCGCTTCACCGTGCGCAACTGCGTGACCGGGCTCGTCTCACCGGCGAAGACCGTGCGACTGCAGAGCGATCCGCTCTCCGACGCCGACCGCGGCGACTTCGAGCCGAACGCCGAGCGCACGTGGGACCGGTCGGTGCGCGCCGACCTGGCGCGCGATCCGCTGCTGCTCGCCGCGGTCGCGCGCGTCGTCAGCATCGACGGCGGCGTCGTCTTGCTCGAAAGCGGCGGCGGGTTCTCGATCAGCCAGGTCTTGCGCGACTTCGCCGACGGCGACGCGCACACGCACGCGCCGATCGAGCTGGTCGTGCTCGACGTCGGCGGCAAGTACGTGCGCGCGAGCGTCACCGGCGCGGGAACGCCGCGCGTCGGCGACTACGTCGAAGCCGCCCCGCCCGCGCCGGCACCCGCGAAGAAGTAGCGCGCCGCCTACGTCCCGGTGGGGCGGATGCGGTAGATGGTCCCGGTCTGGTTGTCGGCGACGAACAGGCTCCCGCTCACGCCGACCGCGATCCCCGCGGTGCGGCCGATGCGGTTCCCGCTCGCGTCCTGGAAGCCGGTGAAGAACTCGCTCCACTGCGCGGTCGGGTCGTTCCAGTTCACCGGCGTCACCGGGACGTCGCCGTTCATCGGAACGTACGCGACGTGCGGCGCGTCGACCGGGACGCCGTTGAGCGCGTGCCACGAACCGTGCATCGAGATAAACGCGCCGCCGCGGTACGCGGGCGGGAAGGTGTACTGCCCCATCTGGTTCGCCGGGTAGAAGACGGCGCCGAGGAGCGTCGAGTAGGCCGGGAACTCGACGCGCGGAACCGCCTGCATCGAGCAGTCGGAGCCGGCCACGTACGCGTGGTGGTTCTCCTCGCAGGCCGGCCAGCCGTAGTCGATCGGCGGCGTCCCCTGCAGCGTCACCGCGTCGAAGTACTCGTACGGGTGGCCCCACGGGAGGTTGTCCTGGCCCGCGCCGCCGGCCCACAGCGTTCCCGTCGCCGGGTTGACCGCGAGCGCGATCGGGTTGCGGATGCGGCGGGCCAGCGTCGCCATGTTCTCGCCGTTGAGCCCCATCGACTGGATCGTCGCGCGCGTCGGGTCGGCCTCGGTGCAGGCGTTGCACGACGAGCCGACGCCGACGTAGACGGTGTTCGTGCCGACCGCGACCGACGAGGTGATGTGCACGTCGCCGTCGCTGTTCGGCGCGACGGGACCGGTCCGCACCGACGCGATCTGCGTCCAGCTCGTCTCGAGCGTCTCGCCGGGGATGTACGGAACCTTGAACACCGCCTTGTTCGTCGCGACGTAGAGCGTATCGTTCGGCCCGACCGCGGCGCTCTGCGCGACGCCGCCCGACGGCGGGATCGGCAGGTTCACCAGGATCGTCGGCGGGAGCGGAAGGGCGGGGCCCTCGGCGTTCGGGATCACCCAGACCTGTGCGCCGCCGGTTCCGACGAGGAGATCGCCGTTCGGCGCGGCGGCGAGTTCGCGCGCGTTGCCGACGTTCGCGATCGCCTCGACGCGGAAGCCGGGGGGTACGGTCAGCTGCGGCGGTGCGGTCGGCGCCGGCGCGGGGGCGCCGATCCCGAAGTGCGCCGCGACCCGAGCCGCGCTGAGCGCCATCGGGTAAATTGCGACCTCCTGCATCGCGGCGTTGGCCGGAGTTCCGCCGAACGCGTTGTTCCCGAGCACGAGGCCGAACATGTTCGTCCTGTCGTAGACGATCGCGCCGCTCGCCGGCTGGGAACCGACGAGCTGTCCGTTCACGTACAGCTTCGCGTTCATCCCGTCGTACGTCGCGACGAGATGGTACGGGACGCCGCCGCTGATGTGCACGCCGAGCCCGGAGCTGGGCTGCACGCGCACGATCCCGCTCGGCAAGGCGAGCTTGAAGACGAACCGGTCCATCGTGTACTTGATGCCGTAGCCCGTGTACGGCGTGGACGAACCGTTGACGCCGTACAGCGCGAGACCTTGATCGACCGTCGGGCTCGGCGGCGCCAGCTTCACCCACGCTTCGAGCGTCAGCGCGTTCGCCGGCTCGAGCATGGCGTTGCGCGGGACGGTGACGTGTCCGGCGGAGACGCCGCGAAACCGAATCCCCGTCTCGGCGTCGCCGGCGATCATCGGCAGCGAGCCTTCGGTCAAGCCGGACGTGCTGACGCTTCCGGTGAGCCCGTTCCCGGTGCTGTCGGCGACCATCGCGCCGGTGTCGCCGAGGCGGTAGTACGCGACCGGCCCGTCGGCGAGGACCGCGTGCGGGTACTGCCCGGCATTCATCGTCGTCCCGCTGGTACCGCGCGGCGCGCCCGCGGCGGTCGGCGGCGTGCCCGGCGCGGTCGTCGCATGCAGCGACGACGAGCACGCGGCGACGGTCGCCGCGCATGCGGCGACCGCCAAAATGCGGACCAGCCTCATCATCTCCCTACCTCGCGGCCTCGATTGTACCTCGAAACGCTCGCACGAAGGTGTGACGAGAGCATGAATCCTGGGATCGGCGCTAGCTCTTCGCGGGCTCCTCTCCCGAGATGTCGGCGACGCGCTTCGAGAGCTGCCCGAGGTTCGCGATCGCGATGACCTCGTCACCCTCCGCGAGCCGCTGCAGCCGCACGCCCTTCGTCGAGCGCCCGGCGCGGCGAATCTGACCGACGGGGATGCGGATGACCTGGTTCCCCGAGGTGATCATCAGCAGCTCGTCGTCGGGCGAGACCAGAATCTGGTCGACGACGTAGCCGATCTCTTTCTCCTTGGCGAACGCCTTGACGCCCTTGCCGCCGCGCGAGGTGTGGCGGTAGTCCTCGATCGGCGTGCGCTTTCCGTACGCGTGCGAGGTGACGATCAGGACCTCGCTGCGGTCGTCCTCGACGATGTCCATCGCGACGACCTCATCGCCTTCGGCGAGGGTGATCGCCTTGACGCCGCGCGCCGGACGCCCCATCGGGCGCACGTCCTTCTCGCTGAAGTGGACCGCCATCCCGTCGTGCGTCGCGAGCAGCACGTCGCGCTCGCCGCTGCTCAAGTCGACCGCGAGCAGTTCGTCGCCTTCGTCCAAGCCGATGGCGATCAGCCCATTGCGGCGCACGTTCTCGAACTCGGCGAGCTTCGTCTTCTTGATGACGCCGCGGCGCGTCACCATCACGAGATAGGCCTCGCTGTCGAAGCCCGTCACGGTGAAGACCGCGGTGACGTTCTCGCCCGGCGGAAGCTGGAGCAGGTTGACCAGCGCCGTTCCGCGCGCCTGGCGCGTCGAGTCCGGGATCTCGTAGGCGCGCAGCCGGAACGCGCGGCCCTTGTTGGTGAAGAACAGGACGTAGTCGTGCGTCTTCGCGACGAAGAAGTTGCGGACGACGTCTTCTTTCTTCAGGTTCGCGATCCCGATGACGCCGCGCCCGCCACGGTTCTGCGCGCGGAACGTGTCGACCGAGACGCGCTTGACGTAGCCGCCGACCGTCGCGGTGACGACGACGTCGGTGTTCGCGATGATGTCCTCGATCGCGAGCTCGCCTTCGAGCGCCTCGACCGGCGTGCGGCGCTCGTCGGCATAGCGCTTCTTCAGGTCTTCGGTCTCGCGCTTGACCTCGGCGTCGATCAGCTTGTCCGAGGACTTCAGCGCAGTGAGTGCCGTGATCTCGCCGAGCAGTCCGCCGTACTCCGTCTCGAGCTTTTGCCGTTCGAGGCCGACCAAGGTGCGCAGCCGCATGTCGACGATCGCCGCGGCCTGCGTCTCGGAGAGCCGGAACGCGTTGAGGTCGGGCGGGACGACTTCCGGTTTGAACGTGCCCTTCGCGTTGCCGACCATCCGGCGGAACGCGTCGGAGAGGACGAACGGCTCGGCGACGAGCCGCTCGCGCGCGACCTCGACCGTGTCGCTCTCGCGGATGATCGTGATGACGCGGTCGATGTTGTCCAGCGCCGTGAGAAAGCCGAGCACGACGTGCGCGCGCTCTTCGGCGCGGCGCAGTTCGTACAGCGTGCGCTTGTAGATGACGCTGCGACGGTGCTGGATGAAGTGCCGCAGCATGTCGTGCAGCGAGAGCACCTGCGGTTCGAGCGGCGTCAGCGTCCCCGTCGTGCGCTGCATGCGGAAGTCGCCCTGCGGCGGGACGAGCGCGAGCATGTTGAACGCGAAGCTCGACTGCAGCGGCGTCTGCTTGTAGAGCTGGTTCAGCACGACTTGCGGCGTCGCGCTGCGGTGCAGCTCGACGACGATCCGCATCCCCTTGCGGTTCGACTCGTTGTGGAGCGCGGTGATCCCGGTGATCCGCTTCTCCTGGTACGCGTCGTTGATCGCCTCCAGGATGCGATTGACCGAGACCTGGAACGGGACCTCGCTGATGACGATCTTGTACTTGCCGCGTTCTTCGACGATCTCGGCCTTGCCGCGCAACGCGACCGAACCGCGCCCGGTCTTGTACGCCGTCCGTATCGCTTCGCGCCCGAGAAGCACGCCGCCGGTCGGAAAATCCGGTCCGTGCACGCGTTCGAGCAAGCCGTCGTAGATCTCGTCGTCGCTGAGGTTCTTCCCGTCGCTGTCGATCAGGAAGGTCACCGCATCGCAAATCTCGCCGACGTTGTGCGGCGGGATGTTCGTCGCCATGCCGACCGCGATCCCCGAGCTGCCGTTGACGAGCAGCTGCGGAAGGCGCGCCGGCAGCACGACCGGCTCTTCGGTCTGATTGTCGAAGTTGGGGACGAAGTCGACGGTCTCTTTGTCGATGTCCGCCAGCATCTCCAGCGCGATGCGCGCGAGGCGTGCTTCCGTGTAGCGGTAGGCGGCCGGCGGGTCGGGATCGATCGAACCGAAGTTGCCGTGGCCGTCGACGAGCGGGTAGCGCAGCGTGAAGTCCTGCGCCATGCGGACCAGCGCGTCGTAGACCGACGAGTCGCCGTGCGGGTGAAAGCTCTTGAGAACCTCGCCGATGACACCGGCGCACTTGCGGTGCTGCTTCGAGGGGTCCATCCCCATCTCGCGCATCGCATAGAGGATGCGGCGCTGGACGGGCTTCAGGCCGTCGCGCACGTCGGGCAGCGCGCGCGACGCGATGACCGACATGGCATAGGAGAGGTAGCTCTCCCGCATCTCGTCTTCGACGGCGATCGGAGTCATGCGAGGGTCGTTGTTCACGGGTTCTTTCTTCTGGGTTCGCTAGAGGTCGTCGTCGGCCGGGAGCAGCGCTCCGTCGGGGATCAGCGGCTTCGCGGTCGATTCCGGCGGGGTTCCGGCGCGTTCGGCGAGTGCGCTCGCCTCCGCGTCGACCGCGGCGCCGAGCGACTCGGCGTGGTGTCGCAGCGCGCCGAGGTGCGCGTCGTAGCGCGCCTCCAGCTCCGCGAGGTGCGCGGCGGTCTCGGCGTTCACCGCGGAGCGGGGTCGCGTTGCTTGAAGAGCGCGCCGACGAGGAAGCCGACCAATCCCCCGACGACGGCGCCGACGAGCGCGATGATCAGTAGCTTGCTTCCGAGCCCGCCGCCGACGTGCCCGAGTGAGAAGAAGCGCGCGGTCAGGACGACCGTCTCGAAGATCGCGGCGATCACCGAGCAGACCGCGCCGGCGATGATCCCGACGAGGACGTCACTCGTTCGCAAGAGCACCTGACACCATTCTGACTGCAACGGAAGACGTCCTCGACGACCTGCCCGCCTTCGACGCTCGGGCGCGCGCGTTCGCCCGCACGCTGCGGCGCGGCGATGTCGTCGCACTCGCGGGCCCGCTCGGCGCGGGAAAGACGACCTTCGTGCGCGCCGTCGTCGCGGCGCTCCACGGTTCGGACGCGGGGGTGAGCAGCCCGACGTTCGTCTTCCGCCAGCGCTACGACCCGCCGCCTGGCGCCGACGCGCCGCCGATCGAGCACGTCGACCTCTACCGAATCGAGGACGCCGCCGCCGAGCTGCCCGACCTTGCGCTCGACGAGGCGTTCGCGCCCGACCGGATCGCGCTGGTCGAGTGGCCGGAGCGCGCGCCGGGCTGGCTTCCGCCGGACCGGATCGAGGTGACGATCGCCGGAGCCGGCGACGACCCGCGCACCGTCCGCATCAGCGCCCCGCCACGCCGGCGGCCGTGAAGGTTCTCGCGCTCGACGCGGCGCTCGGGGGCTTCTCCGCGGCGCTCGACGACGGCGTGCGCCTGCACGTCTCGGCGAGCGGCCGGCAGGACGCGCTCGAAGCCGGGCTTGCGCGGATCGAAGGGCTCCTCGGCGAGGCCGGGCTGCGGCTGCGCGACCTGGACGTGCTTGCCGTCGGCCTCGGCCCCGGCTCGTTCACCGGAGTCCGGATCGCGGTGTCCTATGCGAAGTCGCTGGCCTACGGGAGCGGGCTCCCGCTGGTCGGCGTCTCCTCGTACGACGCGCTCGAACCCGACGCAGCGCCGCTCCCGGTGCTGGCCGTCGTCCAGGGCCGGCGCGGGGTTATCTGCGCCCGGCTGCACACCGCCGACGGTGGCGCGACCGCCTGCGGCGCGACCGCCGAGGTCCTCGACCGGCTGCTTCCGGCGGACCCCGGTATGCTGCACGTGGTCGGGAATACAGAGGACGTGCTCTCGGAGATCGCCGAACGCGGCTGGACCGTGCGCGCGCTACCGCCCCGAGCGGACGTCCCTGCCGTCGCGATCGCCCAGCTGGCCCACCACCGCGCGCCGAGCCCTACGCCGCACGCGCTCGCCCCCGACTACGGCGAAGCCCCGGCCGTGACGCAGCGCAAGCCGTGAAGGCGGAACTCTTTCCGCCTGGCTCGGACGAGCCGAAGGCGATGCGCATCGACGTGATGACGCCGGCCGATTTGACCGCGGTGCTGCGGATCGAGGAGCTCTCGTTCACGACGGCGTGGCCGCAGAACGCGTTCGCGAACGAGATTCGCGACAACAAGCTCGCGCACTACTTCGTCGGGCGCGTCGGCGACGCGGTCGTTGCGTACGGCGGCATCTGGGTGATTCTCGAAGACTCGCACGTCACGACGATCGCCGTTCACCCGGACTACCGCGGCCGCAAGCTCGGCGAGGAGATGCTCCTGAAGCTGCTCGACGAAGCGATCGCGCAGGGCGCGTCGTGGATCACGCTCGAGGTGCGCGAGTCGAACGAATCCGCGCAGCGGCTCTACCGCAAGTACGGCTTCACGACCGTCTCGACGCGGCGCGGCTACTACAGCGACAACGGCGAGAACGCGCTCGTGATGTGGGCCGGTAACCTCAAAGGCGAGCTGTACGGTGCGCGGCTGCGCGTGCTGCGCCGCGCGCTCGACGCGGAGATCGCGCGGCGCCGCCCTTCGACCAGCTCAGGATGACGGGGAACCGAAGCTCAGGATGACGGGGAACTGAAGCTCAGGATGACGGGGCTGTTGTGATTGTACCGCCTGCTCTCGATGTGCTGCACCGGCCCGTTGCGGCGCTGGTGCGCGCGTACGGCGCGCCGGCGTCGGTCGCGACGCGCGATGACGGCCAGCACGTCGTCTTCGGCGACGCGTCGGCGAGCGTCGCGGCGATCGTCGACGACGACGCGAACGTCCACGCGGTCGACCTCGCTTTCCCCGCCGGCACGACGTACGCGCTCGACCTCGACGGCAAGACGCACACGCTCACGTTCGGCAAGACGACCTCGGAGGCCGCGCGTGACGAGCTGGCCGCCGACGCTGAGACGGAAGGCGCGAGCTTCCGCGTCTTCCGGCGCGGTGAAGACTCCGACCTCGTGCTCGTCTTCGACCCGAAGACCGCGACGCTCGCGCACGTGATCGTCGGCGACCGCGCGACGATGCTGCGCCTGGGCTACGTGCCCGATCCAACGCCGGTCCAGAGCCGGTTCCCGTTCAGCGCGCCGGTGCTCAAGCACACCGGCGTCCCCGACGGGAGCGGCGCGCAGGCGACGGTCGTGCGGCTCGACCTCGACCGCGGCGGCGCGGTGCGCAACGCGACGCTCGTCGTGCCGAGCGCCGACGCCGCGTTCGATCAGCAACTGCTGGTGCGGCTCGCGCGCGACGCGTACGCGCCGGCGAAGCTCGGCGGGCGCGCGATCGGCGCGAGCGTGCTGCGCGAGGTGCGCCACTGACCGTCCGGCGCGACTGGGACGGCGTGCGCTTCGCGCGCGCCGCGCGGCACGTGCGCGAGGCGCTCGGCCAGCGGCACCGCCACGCGCACGTCGTGCGGGTCGCGCGCATGGCCGCGGACGTGGCGCGCGCGCACGAACTCGATCCGGTTCGCGCGCGCGTCGCCGGGCTGCTGCACGACCTCGCGCGGCTCCACCCCGCCGAACGGCTGCTGCGCGAATGCGCGGAGCGCGGGATGCCGATCGACGACTTCGAGCGCGCGAACCCGATCGTGCTCCATGCCCGGCTCAGCGCCGAGCTGGCGCGGGAGCGCTTCGGCGTCGAGGACGAAGGCGTGCTCTCGGCGATCCGCAAACACACCGTCGCCGACGCGGTCATGGGACCGCTGGACGCGGTCGTCTACCTCGCCGACGGGCTCGAACCCGGACGCGACTTCGCCGACCGCGC
Organism: Vulcanimicrobiota bacterium; assembly: GCA_019233415.1. Classification (GTDB taxonomy): domain Bacteria; phylum Vulcanimicrobiota; class Vulcanimicrobiia; order Vulcanimicrobiales; family Vulcanimicrobiaceae; genus Vulcanimicrobium. The sequence continues at coordinate 12,413 of JAFAMK010000192.1, read as the reverse complement.
CGAGCTTGCGGCGCTCGCGCTGCGCGATCTCGACGCGGCGATGCGCGCCGTCCTCGCCTCGTCGATCGCGTACCTGCGCGCGCGGGGCCTGGCCGTCGCGCCGCAGACGCTCGCCGCCGCCGAACACTACGGTATCGCCCCGACCCCGAAGGAGCTGCACCCTGCCTGAGACCGATCTCGTCGCGCTCGTGCGCGAAGCCGCCGAGGACAAGAAGGCCGAGGAGATCGCCGTCCTCGACCTGGCCGGACGGACCATCGTCGCCGACGCCTTCGTCGTGATGACGGGCCGCTCGGCGATCCAGACGCGCTCGATCGCCGACGCGATCGTCGAGAAGGCCGAGGCGGCCGGGCTGCGCCCGCGGCTGGAGGGCCACGCCGACGGCGGCTGGATCCTGATCGACCTGGGCGCCGTCGTCGTCCATGTCTTCACGCCCGACCAGCGCCAGTTCTACAACCTCGAACGGCTCTGGGGCCGGGTCGCCGAGGTGCGGGCGGAAGCGCAGTGAGGCCGAAACCCTACCGCCGCTCGCGCGGGACCGGCCGCCTCCTCACCAAAGCATTCGTCTGGGTCGTGCTGGCGATCTTCGTGGTCACCTCGGTCGGGGTCGCGCTGGTCGTCACCGTCGCGCACTGAAGGCACCGTCCCCCTTCTCGTAACTTCCCGGGCGGGTCCGGGTACCGACACTCCGGAGGACCACCCACCGATGAAAGCTCCGGCAGCGCTCGCTGCCTTCGCAGCCCTCAGCGTCGCGCTCGCCAGCGCGGTCGCACCGGCGCTCGCCGCGCGCAGCAGCTACGTGATCGACGACGCGAGCCTGCTTTCGCAGAACGCGATCACGCAGATCAACCAGCAAGTCGGCGACTTCAACGCGCAGACCGGCAAAGAAGTCGTCGTCGTCACGACGACCTCGCTGAACGGCACGTCGCCCGACGCGGCGATCGAGCGCAGTTTCGCGCAGCAGCAGGTCAACGGCGTCGAGATCTTCGTCGCCAAGAACGAGCACGCGATTCGCATCGCCGGCGACCGCGCGTCGTCGCGCTTCTTCCCGTCCGGCTCGTACCAGGCAATCGCGCAGACGATGCGCGCGTCGTTCAAGGCCGGCGATTTCGACGGCGGCGTGCAGAACGCGGTCAGCGTCATCATCAACACCTACCGCGGACACGAGTCGTCGCTCAACCGCGGTCGTCAGCCCGTCGGCGCCATCTCTTCCGGAAACGTGCAGCGCAGCCAGACGGGCGGAGGCTTCAGCATGGGCTGGATCTGGTGGCTCATCATCCTCGCCGTGATCTTCTTCGTGATCCGCGGACTCTTCCGCGCGATGGTCGGCCCGCGCTCCGGTCCCGGCTACGGCCCGGGTCCCGGGTACGGCGGCCCCGGGTACGGCGGCCCCGGGTACGGTCCGGGCTACGGCGGATACGGCGGCGGTGGCGGCGGCTTCTGGAGCGGCCTCCTGGGCGGCCTCGGCGGCGCCTGGCTCGGCAACGAGCTGTTCGGCAACCGCGGCGGCTGGGGCGGCGGCGAGGGCGGCAACTACGCTGGTACCGGCGGCGTCGACCCCGGCCAGCAAGCCGACGCGAGCGGCTGGCAGAATGACCCCGGCCAAATCGACACCTCGAACATCGGCGGCTCGTCCTGGGGCGACTCCGGCGGCGGCGGTGATTCCGGCGGAGGCTGGGGCGGCGGCGACTCCGGCGGCGGCGGAGACAGCGGCGGCGGCGGCGGCGGCTGGTAGCCGACCCCCGACGCAACAGCGAGCACGAGCGCTCGGGAGCAATCCCGGGCGTTCGTTGTTTGCGGCTTGCGAAAAGCCGCCAGCTTGATCTACAATGTATATCCTATGCGAGCGACGATTTCGCGCTGGGGTAACAGCCTCGCGATCCGGCTTCCGAAGGGCGTGCTCGAAGCGACGCGGCTCGCTGAAGGCGACCTCGTCGACGTGCGCCCCGAGGGCGGCAACCTCATCGTTACTCGAACGCACCGGCGATCGTTAGACGACCTGGTCGCGGGCATTACGCCAGAGAACCGGCACGCCGAAATCCTCGACACGGCGGTCGGCAACGAGGCGTGGTGATGCAATATGTCCCCGATCGAGCCGACCTGGTCTGGCTCGACCACAACCCGCAGGCGGGACACGAACAGGCCGGTCGACGACCGGCCGTCGTTTTATCGCCGCGGGTCTACAACGAACGGGCCGGCCTCGCGATCTGCTGCCCCATCACGAGCCGCGCAAAAGGCTACCCGTTCGAAGTGCCGCTCCCGGACGGCTGTGGCGCGACGGGAGTCGTGCTCGCCGACCAGTTACGAAGCCTCGACTGGATTGCACGCCGCGCCGAACGACTCGGCGCCGTCGATACCAGCCTGATGGCGCACATCACGGACCTCATCGCGCCGCTGCTCGATCTCTAGGAACCCCTCCTGACCGGTGACCGTGACGGCGTGGGTGCGGCCGACGGCGTCGGCATTTCGGCCGGCGGCGTCGGCGTCATGGTCGGCCTCGGTGGCGGTGGCGTGGGGGTTGGGCTTGGCGTCGGCTGTGCGCGGTGGCGGCCGCGTGCGGGGATCGGCGTCGGGCTGGGTGTGGGTGTCGGGATTGGGGTGGCGGTCGGCGTCGGGGTGGGTGTTGGCGTCGGGGTGGGCGTGGGGGCGTACGGGTTTGGGGTTGGGGAGACGGGCGACTCGGCATGGAGCGGCGGGAAGCCCTGCTGGAGGCGCACGCGGGCGAGGTGCGCTTGGGGCGAGCCGGGGAAGGTCTGGGCGAGGTAGCGGTATGCCGCGGTAGCGTGGTTGCGGCCGGATTGGGTCTGCAGGTTCTGGTAGAGCTGCGCGAGGTGGAAGGCGGTCGGCGGAAGCCAGTGATCCCGCGGATAGCGTTGCGCCCAGGCCCGGAGCGCCGTCTCGAGCATCTCCGCGTCGTGGATGATCGCGTCGTCGTCCTGCCAGCGCTCATTATACGAGCGAGCGAGAAAGTCGATCTTCGTCCGCACGGAGAGCGCGCTGTACTTGAACGGGCCGAAGTACTCGTCCGCGGGAGCGTCGACTGTCGCGCGAACGTTCCCTGTCCCCGACCGTGTGGGGACCGCCGCTGCGGTAGCGGCGAGGACAAGGCCGGTCATGAGCGCAGCGAGGAGCATTCTTCGCTTCCTACCCCGATAGGACACCGTGCCGACGCCGGTGCGTCCGCTTTCGTACCAACGAGCGCCGCCGGGCCAGCGGCCGCTAGCGTGCCACGACGTAAGGGATCAGGGCGTCGAGCCGGTGTTCGGTGATTCCGGCGACGTCCAGCAGCTCGTCGACGGAGGCGAAGGCGCCGTTCTGGGCGCGGTAGGCGACGATCCGCTCGGCGAGGCCGTCACCGATCCCGGGGACGGTCGCCAGGATCGCGGCGTCGGCGCTGTTGATGTCGACCTCGGCAACCGGTGGAGGCCCGTCGGCGACGGGCGGCGGTCCGTCGGCGGCGGGCTTGCGCCGGCGATGGCCGCGCTTCCGGTGACTGCCGTGGCTGCTGTGCTTGGCGCCAGAGCGGGCACTGCCGCGCACATCGCGAGCCGGCGCGGCTTCGCCGCGACGCGGAACGACGATTTCGTCGCCGTCGGCAAGGTGCGCGGCCAGGTTGATCGCGACCAGGTCGGCGTCGGGGCGAGTCCCGCCGGCGCGCGCGACCGCATCGCGGACTCGTCCGAGCGGATCGACCGCGTAGACACCGGGGCGGAAGACGTCGCCCGCGACGTAGACGAGCGTCTGCGACGCAGGCGTGCGACGGTCGTGCGGTTGAGGCCGGCCTCCGGGAACCACTGACCAGGCACTCGGCACAGCATCCGCCGGAGACGCAGGAACCGAAGACGCGTGGGCAGACCGAGCCGAAGCGACGGGGCCCGGGCGCGGCAGCGGGTGGAACAGGGCGAGGGCGCCGATCAGGGCGGCGCCGAGGATGAGGAGTAGGCGTTTCACATCGGGTCTATCACGCGGTGCAACCGGGGCGGCTAGGGGTGGGCCGGGCGGTGGTGTAGACTGGGAGTTCCATGTCCGAGGACCGAGCCTACGATTTCCGCGCCGTCGAACGTTCCTGGCAAGAACGCTGGGAGCGCGACGGCATTTACCTCGCGCACGACGACGATCCGCGCCCGAAGTACTACGTCCTCGAGATGCTGCCGTATCCGTCGGGCGATCTGCACGTCGGGCACGCCAAGAACTACACGCTCGGCGACGCGATCGCACGGCTCCAGCGGATGCAGGGCTTCAACGTCGTTCACCCGATGGGCTGGGACGCGTTCGGGCTGCCGGCCGAGAACGCGGCGATTCAGCGCGGGATCGATCCCGAGACGTGGACGCTCGACAATATCCGCAACATGGAACGCCAGTTGCGGCTGATCGGGACGAGCTACGACTGGACGCGCGAAATCGCGAGCTGCGATCCCGCGTACTACCGCTGGAACCAGTGGTTCTTCGTGCGGATGTTCGAGCAGGGGCTGGCGTACAAGCGCGAAGCGCCGGTGAACTGGTGCCCCGTCGACAACACGGTCCTCGCCAACGAGCAGGTCGAGAACGGCCGCTGCTGGCGCTGCGGCGCGGCGGTCGAGCGGCGCAACCTCGCGCAATGGTTCTTCAAGATCACCGACTACGTCGAACGTCTCCTGAAAGGTCTGGACCGGCTCGACGGCTGGCCCGACCGCATTCGCACGATGCAGCGCAACTGGATCGGGAAGAGCGAAGGCGTCACGTTCTCGTTCGACGTCGAGGACGTCGACGCGCAGATCGACGTCTTCACGACGCGCATCGACACGGTCTTCGGCGTGACGTTCGTCGCGGTCGCACCAGAGCACCCGGCCGTCGCGAAGATCGTGGAGAAGTTTTCGAAGTCGCGCCGGCGGATCGAAGAGTTCGCGGCGTCGCTCAAGAGCAAGAGCGAGCTCGAACGCACGCAGCTCATGGAGAAGACCGGCGTTCCGACGGGCGCATATGCGATCAACCCGCTCTCGCGCGAGCGCGTCCCGATCTGGGTGACGAACTACGTGCTGGCCGAGTACGGAACCGGCGCGGTGATGGGCGTTCCCGCGCATGACGAGCGCGACTTCGACTTCGCGAAGAAGCACGGGCTCTCGATCGCGCAGGTCATCACGACGCCGGATCATTCGCTGCGCGCGCCGCTCAGTGAAGCGTACGTCGAGGACGGTAAGCTGATTGCATCGGGCGAGTACAGCGAGATGAAGTCGGCGCCGGCGCGGCGCGCGATCGCCGCGCGGCTCGAAGCGATGGGCCGTGGCAAAACGACGGTGAACTACCGCATCCGGGACTGGCTGGTCTCGCGCCAGCGCTACTGGGGCACGCCGATCCCGATCGTCTACTGCCCGGCCGACGGCACCGTCGCGGTTCCCGACGACCAGCTGCCCGTGCTGTTGCCGAAGAACGTCGCGTTCACCGGGCAAGGTTCACCGCTCGCAAACGACGCGGCGTTCATGCAGACGACCTGTCCGCGTTGCGGCGGACCCGCAACGCGCGACCCCGACACGATGGACACGTTCATGGACTCGTCGTGGTACTTCGTGCGCTACCTCGATCCGCACAACGCGAACGCGCCGTTCGATCATGCGATCGCGTCGAAGTGGATGCCCGTCGACCAGTACATCGGTGGCGCGGAGCACGCCGTGCTGCACCTGCTCTACTCCCGCTTCTTCTACAAGTTCATGGTCGACCAGGGGTATCTCAGCGGCGACGACGAGCCCGAGCCGTTCACGCGCCTCTTCAACCAGGGAATGCTGCTGTACTACGGCGAGAAAATGTCGAAGTCGCGCGGCAACGTCGTCGGGATCGACGACACGGTCGAGAAGCACGGCGTCGACGCGATGCGGCTGTTCCTGCTCAAGGCCGCGCCGCCCGAAGACGTGATGGACTGGACGGACGAGGGAATCGTCGGACGCGTGCGCTTCGTGCAGCGCGTCTGGCGCGCCGCCGAACCGTTCGCCGCCGCCGCGCGCAACGTCCCGCTCGACCGTCTGCCGGAGATGCGCGGTGACGCGCAGCGCGAGCTGGTGCGCGCGCTCCACGTCGCACTCGACTCAGGGAAGAGCGAGACGCTGACGCGCCGCTTCCACTACAACGTCACGACCGCGAAGCTCGACGAGCTGATCAACGTGCTCGCGGTCGCGCTGCGCGAACCGAACGCGTCGTCGGACCCCGCGGCGATGTACGTCGTGCACGCGCTGCCGATCGTGCTCGCGCCATTCGCGCCCCACCTCGCCGACGAGCTGTGGTCGCGGATGGGCCACGAGCGCAGCGTGCACCTCGAACGCTGGATCGAGCCCGATCCCGCGGCGCTGACCGTCGACGAGATCACGCTCGTCGTGCAGGTCAACGGCAAGGTGCGCGCGCGGATTCAGGCTGCGCCGGGGATCGGCGAAGAGGACGCGTTCGCGCTCGCAATGCGCGAGCCGAACGTGATGACGCAGATCGACGGCAAGCACGTTCGCAAGCGCATCTTCGTCCCGGACAAGCTGCTCAACATCGTCGCGGCCTGAGGTGTTTGCCAAACAAACACTTGACTGCTCATAGGGGCATAACGAGCAACTCCTGAACTGTCCGGCCAGGGGAACACCCTGCCTTTATTTGCTCTTCAGGAGATGAGAGGATGCGCTCGCGTCCGGCACCCTTTTTCGTCGCCGCCGCAGCCGCAATCGGCCTGGCGGCAGTCCTCGCCGCGTGCAACGGCGGGGGCACAACGGCGCCGGTGATCTCGACGGGAACGAAGGCACCAACGCCCACACCGACGCCGACGCCCGCGTCGGCCTCGACGACGCTGCCGGTGCCAACCTCGGCCGGTTCGATCGTTCTGCCGAGTTTGTCCGGCATGTCTACGTCGTTTCAAATCGGCGCCGGCGCCCCGGCCGGAACGACGATCACCGCCAGCGAGTCGCTCACCGCGCCGCCGAACGCGCCGGCGCCTTCGTCGCGCCTGCGGCAGTCAGTCGTCGGCGCGACGAACTTCTTCTACGTGACGGTGACCGTCTCGCAATCGTTTTCGGCGCAGTACATCACCGGTGAAGCGCTCACGCTTGCAAACTCGCTGCCAAGTAACGCGTTTTACTACGTCGAGATCGACGACATCACATCCGCGCCGGGAACGAAGATCGCCTCGTTCGGTCCGGCGACTGTCGCGAACCTCGTTGCGCAGTATACGAACAGCGGGAGCAGCGGCGGCAGCGGGCTGATCGCGACCGGTCACACATACCTGTTCCAGTTCTACTACGTGTTGAACGGCGTGCCGTCGCCGACGCCGTCACCGGCCGGGACACCAACCGCCACGCCGACGGCGACGCCGACGTCGGGAGCGACCGGTACGCTCACCGCCACACCGACGGCAACGGCGACCGCGACCGCGACGCCGTCCGGTAACCCGACGCCCTCGCCGACGCCGACACCCACGCCGACTGCGACGCCTACGCCGACACCGACCCCGATGGCGACTCCGACGAACTACGTCTTCACCGGGACGGGCGCCACGGCCATGCAGACGTTCAGCTATACCGGTGGGACGATCGCGGTCGGGCCGTATCAGGGCGTCACCCTGAACACGACTTGGGGTGCGAACAACGCGAGCGGCAGCGTCGCGTTCACGGCGAGCCTCGCGACCGGGAGCGGCGACATCACGCCGAACACGTTCCCGACCAATAGCGGCAACGGGCACGTGGTGACCTACATCGAGTTCACGGCGAACCCGGTCGTGCGGTTCACGCAGACGCCGAGCGCGACCCTGACGGTCAATAGCCCGGCGACGTTCGGCGGCACGACCTGCTATCTGTGGGTGCTCCAGGGAGTGGTCGGTGGCACCCCGAGCTGGGTGCAGCGCATCGGTCCGGCGACGCCGTCGGGCAACAGCCTCACCTTCCCCGCGGCAACGCTCGGCGGCAACAACACGGTCGACGTCGGGAGCCCGTCAACGGGCGGCCAGTCCTATCTCTCGCTGAACTGCAGCTAACGCGCACGACCGTTGCGCGGCGTTCATCGCGCCGCGCAACGGCCGTATGGTGTGCTAGGCGTGCGCCGGCTGCTTTTGCAACGACTGGAAGAGCTGCGCGGCGCTGCGCGGGTCGGCGCGGAAGCCGATCGCGAAACGGTTCCACGCGTTGATCGTGGTGATCGCGAGCGTCAGGTCAACCAGCTCCTGTTCGCTGAACGCGCGCCGAGCCTCGTCGTACACGTCGTCCGGCGCGTGCGTCGTCGCGATGTTGGTCAGCGCGTCGGTCCACGCCAGCGCGGCCCGCTCGCGGTCGGAATACCATGACGTCTCGTGCCACGCGGCGATACCTTGGATGCGTTCGGGTGAAACGCCAACCGCGCCCGCTTCGAGCCGGTGCAGCTCGAGGCAGAAGGCGCAGCCGTTGACGTTCGACGCGCGCAGCGCAACCAACACCTGTAGCTGTGGCTCGAGCGCCGAGGTGGCGAGGTGCCGTCCGGCGGCATGGAGCGAGGCGATGCTCTGCGGCGAGACGGAGGCAAATTCGATACGTTGTTCGGTGCTCATACCTCTCAGACGAGGACCGGCACCGGAAGGTGACGCACCCTCGGCCATGACGCATACCGCTCTCCGCACGGCGGCGGTCGCCAGCCTCGCGTTCGTCGCGGGCCTGGCCGTCGCTCGCCTCCCACTCCCCGCGCGCGCCGCGAGCGCGCCGCTCCAGCCGGCCGTCATCGACCTCGCCGCGCTGACGCCGGACGACCTACCGACACCGACGCCGGCCTCACCGAAGCTGCGCAGCAAGCTGCTGGTCAGCGCCGACGGCGCGACCGGACAAATCCAGATCGGCACGGTCTTCAAGCACTACCATGCCGACGCGAACGAGATTCAGATCGTGATCTCGGGTTCCGGCACCGAATGGCTGGGCGACAAGCAAGTGACGCTCAAGCCTGGCACGATGCTGATCATCCCGGCCGGAACGCCACACGCCGGCACGACCGATCCGAACCTGAAGATCGTCGCGTTCAAGACGCCACCGCAAGCCGCGACCGACGTCCATCCCATTCCATAAGCGCTCGAGCAGGCGCCCGTGCGCTTCGCTTCGCACGACAGGATACGACCGAACTAGCAAGAACATGCCGCTCCCGCCTATCAGGCGGGCACCTCGTCGTTCTCCGGGTGGACGCTGACGAGAACATGCGCACGCATCGAAGACCGTGCAAGGTGCACTCGACGTCTTCTCGCATCGAGGAGGTTCCCTTGGACTGGCATCTCGCGCACGTCAAAGACGGCACGCTGCACGCCGTCAATTCCCTCGCCTTCCACCGCCTCTTCATCAACGCGGTCGTGATCGCACCGACGCCGGGCTACGAGGCACGCGTCGTCCAGTTGCCGATCCTGATTTTCCCGCCGCAGTACGCGGTCGAAATTCGCGCAAAACCGGGGATCTGGCCGGACGTCGTGACCGACATCCCCGCCTTCGGAGTCTTCCCGGCGCTCGCGAACGTTCGGGAAATCCTCGTCCACACCGCCGACGGAACGAAGACGGTTCCCGTCGCGATCATCCCCAGCGACACGCGCGAGCCCGCGCTCGTGCAGCCGTCAAACCAGGCGACCGGCTATGCACCCGGCTACGACTTCGACGCGGCGTTCCAGGACGCGGTCGACCGGCTGGGCCCGACCGTCACGCCGATCGACTTCATCACGCACGTCCGCGTCATCAAGACGGAACTGCTGACCGGCGGAATCGTCCCGATGACCCTGACCTCGGTCACCGTCGAACGCGTCACCGTGCCCGTGACGGGGCCGCCGGTCGCCGAACCGGCACACGCCTGAGCGGTTTTTCAGGCCAGCGTCTTCTCCTTGTCGCGGAAGAACTCGTAGGTCTTCCGCATTCCGTCGACGAGCGCGACCTCGGCTTCCCAGCCGAGGCCGCGTTTGGCGTGCGCGGGGTCGAAGTAGACCTCGCGCGCGTCTCCCGGCCGGCGCGGTGCATTCGTGACCGGGGCCTCGAAGCCGGTCACGTCGACCATCGCGCGGTAGATTTCGTTCACCGACGTCTTCTTGCCGGTTCCGATCACGAAGATGTCCGCGTTTCCCTTGTTCAGCGCGGCGACGTTCGCGCGCACGACGTCGCCGACGTAGACGTAGTCGCGCGTCTGCTCACCGTCCCAGTCGATTCGCACGCCCTGCCGCTGCAAGAACTTACCGAGGAAGATCGCGATCACGCCGGCTTCTCCGTTCGGGTCCTGGCGCGGGCCGTAGACGTTGCCGTAGCGCAGCGCGGTGAAGTCGAGCCCGTGCTCGGACTGAAAGAAGCGCAGATAGTGCTCGGTCACCATCTTGGTGATGCCGTACGGCGAGACGGGTCGCTGCGGCGAACCCTCGTCGACCGGCATCTTCGCCGCATCGCCGTACGTCGCCGCGCTCGACGCGAAGATCACCTTGCGCGTTCCGGCCTTCACCGCCGCTTCGAGCACGTTGAGCATCCCGACGACGTTGACGTTCGCGTCCAGCTTCGGATCGCGCGCACCGATCGCGACCGAATGCTGCGCCGCGTGGTGCGAGACGACTTCCGGCTTGAACTCGGAGAAGATTCGCTGGATGCCGTCGTCCCGAATGTCCATGTGGACGAAGGTGACGCCGTGCGGAATGTTTTCGCGCCGCCCGCCGCCGTGCGCCCATAGGCTGTCGACGACGACGACCTCGTGCCCCTCGGCGATGTACGCATCGACGAGATGAGATCCGATGAATCCGGCTCCGCCGGTGACGACGATTCGCATGCGAGCCCCCAGGGTTCGGCCTTCTCGCGCGCTCTCCCGCGGAAATGCAACCTGCTTGCCTGCTTTTTGACGGTCGCGCACGCATCACGACCGTACACAACCCTAGCGGACCGCACCAAAGCGCGTGATGGAGGAGTGTGCCGCGCGCTCCGCTCCTCATCCCCGCCGTCGCATTCACCGCCGTAATCGTCGCGGACGCGCACGGCCTTGCCGTACTCGCGTGCGTGCTCGCGGTCGTGCTGGTCGTGCTCGCGGGGTGCAGAACGAGCGCGATCGTTGGGCGCAGCATGAGCACGATCGCTGCATTCGGGCTCGCGGGCCTGGTGATCGCGCGCTGGTACGGGCATCCGCCGATGCTGATCGAAGAGTCGCGCACGGGGCGCTTCATGGGGACGGTGATCTCCGACGTGCGCGCCGACGAGAACGGCGCGACGTTCGCATTCGCGCTCGCGGACGGACTCGTCATACAAGCACGCGTGCACGACGGCGCGATCGTTTCCGGCGAACGCCTCGTGCTGCGCGGGCGGCTCGTACCATTCGACGAGGCGCGGAATCCGGGCGAACCGTCGCGCCGGGCGATCGCGCTCGGCGAGGGTCTCGCCGGCGAGCTGCTCGCCGACCGCGTCTTGGCACGCGTGGCACCCGACCCGCGCGACGCGCGCACGTGGGCGGCGCGGCTGCGCGCGCGCCTCTCGGCGCGCTTGCGAGCCACGGTGCGCGAGCCCGAGGCGACGGTGATCGCCGGCGCGCTGTGGGGCGAGCGCGGAACGCTCCCGCACGACCTGCGCGACGACTTCCAGGCAACGGGCACGGTGCACGTCCTCGTCACGGCCGGCCTGCACCTCGGCGTCATCGCGGCGCTCGTCGCGGGCCTGCTGCGGCTCGCGCGCGTTCCACGCGTCGCCGCGTCGCTGGCGGCGATCCCGTGCGTCGTCGCGTACGCGTGGCTCAGCGGCGCACACCTGCCCTCGCAGCGGGCCGCGGTGATGGTGAGCGTGGCGCTACTCGCACGCGCGTACGGCGCACGGCTTCTCTCGTGGAACGCACTTGCGCTCGCGGCGCTCGTCGTCGCCGTGCTGTGGCCGGCCTCGGTAACGACGGTCTCCTTCGCGCTGTCGTTCTCGTGCGTCGGCGCGATCCTGCTGTTCGCGCGGCCTCTCGAACACGTGCTGGCGCACTGGTCGCTTCCTGAACGCATCCACGAAGCGCTCTCGCTGACGATCGCGACGCAGATCGGGGTGTGGCCACTGAGTGCGGCGACATTCGGCCTGGTCGCACCGTACGCCATCCTCGCAAACGCCATCGTCGTCCCGGCAACCGGCATCGCCATGCTCGCCGGGATCGCCGCTTTGGTGCTTGCGGACGTTCCCGTCCTCGACCGCACGGCTGCGACGCTCGCGACTTGGGACGTGGGCGCAATCCTCCACGTCGTCGCCGCCGTCGCTGGGCTGCCCGGCGCGCACGTCCGCGTCGCGCCGCCACCGGCCGCAGCGATCGTCGCCTACGACGTCGCCGCAGGACTCGCCGCGTGGACGTTGCGGAGATACGTCTTCCTCGCGATCGGGATGCTCGCGCTCGCGAGCGTTGGCGTCCTCCTGACGACACTGCGGCTGCCCGACGGGCGGCTGACGATCACGATGCTCGACGTCGGCCAGGGCGACGCGATCGTCGTCCGCACACC
>JAFAMK010000273.1 GCA_019233415.1 Vulcanimicrobiota bacterium | reverse complement strand
AGCTACAGGAGCAGGGTTCGGCTCGCTTCGCTTGCCGAACCCGTCGGCAGGACCCCCGTACCACGGGGGTCAGCCTTCCCGGATTGCAGCAGCCGCGTGCCTGGGAATACCGCTTCCGCTTCGTTTAGCGGTTGCGGTCTTCTTGCGGGGTGGTGGGGGTGGGGATGTGTTTGAAGAGGTCTAGTTTGTGTTCGACGAGGCCTCGGTAGAATTTGCGGACGCAGTCGGGGTGGCCGAAAAAGTACGTCCGTGCGTAGGCTAGGTCGTCCCCTGAGCTGTCCGGCACGTAGTGGCTGATTTCGATCTCTTCCATCTGCGCCCGGTCGACCGGGTGCGGGCAGAAATCGCAGGGGATCGTCGACATGTCTTTACCTCGAGAAAACCTTGACTCGGGTAGGATTTGAACCTACGACCTAGGGCTTATGAGTCCCCCGCTCTACCGCTGAGCTACCGAGCCGTTTTGTGCGTCCGACGCGCCATCCTAAGCCTTGCGCCTGTCATCCTGAGCCTTGCGCCTGTCATCCTGAGCTTGCGCCTGTCATCCTGAGCTTGTCGAAGGACAAACGCACGTCGATTATCCAGAACCCGTCAAGACCCTCCACGGCTGCAGGCCCTCGGGTATGGAAACCGCCAAGCACTCGCCATGATCCACCGCGTGCTTTTTACCGCGGCGGCGGCTGCGTTTGCCGTCACAACCTGCCTACCCACGACCGCCTCCGCCGCCGACGACGGGGCGGCGCTCATTGCGAAGCATGCGGCGTACGTCGCGTGGCACGCCGGTGACGGCGTCGTCAAGACGCTCCGCGAGAGCGGCGCGCAAACGCGCGACGGCAAGACGTTCGCGGTGCTGACCTCCCTGCGGTACGGGATCGCGCACCGCGACACGTGGGTGAACGCCGACGGGCTGCACACGGACGAAGGTTTCACCGGCAACGTGTCGTGGACGTCGAACGAGAACGGCTTCACGGTGCGCTCGGTCGGCGAGGTCGTGCGCTATCTGTTCGACCTCGATGCGCTGTTCGCCGAAACGACGACGACCGGTGCATTTACGGCGGCCGTGCAGCGCAGCGAGAAAGTCGACGGCGTCGACTGCACCGTCGTGCGGCTCACCTCGCAGGTCGGATTCCCGCTCGACGTCTGGGTCGATCCGGCGACGGGCGCATTCCACCGCGCCGTCATCGATCCGAGCGGGAAATACGAAGAGTCGTTCGACGGGCTCGACTACACCGCGGTCGGTGGGAAGCGCTTCCTCTCGGCCTGGCATCACGGCAGCTCGAAGACGCGCTACGCGTACACGAAGATCGAACCGAACGCGGACTTCCCGGCCGACGACCTGCGCCCGCCGAAGCAGACTGCCACGTGGACGTTCGCCGACACGCCGGCGCAGGTCGAATACGTCGACCAGCCGGCGCCGCGCATCTACGTGAACGTCGCGGTGAACGGCGTCAAAGGCAAGTTCATCCTGGATACCGGCGCCGAAGATACGCTTATGGTCGACTCGTTCGCGCGACGCGCCGGTGCCAAGCGCTTCAGCACCTCGTCGTTCGGCGGAATCGGAAGCGGCACTGCGACGGCGAACGTCTTCCGCGTCGACACTCTCGACGTCGGTGGTTCGACGCTGCACGACGTGACCATCGAGAGCGGTCTGAACGAAGAACAGTTCCAGCACGAGGGCGCGGTCGGGCTCATCGGCTTCGATCTGCTCGCGGGCACGATCGCAGACCTCGACCTCGACGCGAAGACGCTCAAGCTGATGGACCCCGCGAAGGTGCAGCCGAACGAAAGCAACGGGATGGTCGTGCACGTCGATCTTTCCGACCACCACATCCGCGTGCCGATGCGGATCGACGACCGCATCGACGTGATCGCGACGCTCGACAGCGGAAATCCCTCCGACATCCTCTTCTCGCACGACCTCGTCACCGGCCACGGCGTCAACTTCATCACGAAGTACCAAAGCTACGCGACCGGCGTTGCGGGCAGCGAACTGCAGAACTGTGGGAAGCTGCAGTCGCTCTCGATCGGACCGGTTCGCTACCAGTTGCCGGCGGCGTGCGACTCGCCGTCGTTCGGCCGCAACGAAATCCTCGTCGGGCTCGACTTCATGCACGCGTTCAACTACGTGTTCGACTATCCCGACGGGTTCATCGTGATGATTCCGCGCAAGAACTACTGAACGAAATCCGCGGTCGGAGGGACTCGAACCCCCAACCTACAAGTTCGTAGCCTGTTGCTCTATCCAATTGAGCTACGACCGCGTGCGCCGCTCCGTTCAGGGCGACCTCGTGGGATACGGCGCGATGCACGTGATCCCTGCTGCGTCGGTGTCCTGTGCGTCTGGCGGAGAGGGAGGGATTCGAACCCTCGATACGATGTTACTCGTATAACGGTTTAGCAAACCGCCGCCTTCAGCCACTCGGCCACCTCTCCCCGCGGCGAAACCCCATCGTTCGAACGGCCGCCGGCCGCTCCCTGTTTCCGGCAAGATTCAGCGAGCCGCGCCGACCGCCTGGACGATCCGCTCCGCGATCCGGTCGGCAGCATCGGGATGAGCCAAGGCCGCCGCGGCGGTTCGCAGTCGCGCGGCGACCTCGGCGTCGCCGAGGACCGCGTCGACGGCCCGGCAGATGTCGCCGTCGCCACGGGCTGCGCGCAGCGCCGCGCCACGCGAGACGAGATAGCGTGCGTTGCGCTCCTCCTGGCCCGGCAGCGGCCGCAGGAGGGCGAGCGGGACGCCTGCGGCGAGCGCTTCGGAGGTCGTCAGCCCGCCGGGCTTCGTGATCAGCACGTCGGCCGCGTGCATCCAGTCGAAGACGTTCTCGACGAAGCCCAGCACGCGCACGTCGGCGCCGTTGCGCTTCGCCTCCTCGGCGACGCGCCGCTCGAGCTTCGCGTTCTTCCCGACGATCACGACCTGCGTCACCGGCCGCGTCGTGCGCGCCAAGGCGCGCACCGTCTTCGCGACCGGACCGAGGCCGAGGCCGCCGCCCATCACGAGCGCGACCGCGCCGTCGCGCGGCAGCCCCATGGTTTCGCGCAGCGCGCCGCGGTCGGCGGGAACCGCGCCGAAGCGCGAATCGACGGGGATGCCGTCGACACCGATGCGCGCCGCATCGATGCCGCGCCCGACCATCGTCGCGCGAATCTCCGGCGTCGCGACCGCGTACGCGTCGACGTTCTTGTACATCCAGAACGGGTGGACGACGAAGTCGGTCACGATTCCGATCACCGGCAGCGACGGGTCGTAGAGCCGTTTGTACGCTGCCATCACGCCGCACGGAAACGCGTGCGTGCAGACGACCGCGCTCGGCTGCAGCCGCGCCATGAGGCCACGGATGTTGCGCGCGGTGAACTCGCTGGCCCAGGCACGAAACCCGCCGGCCGCGGTCGCGCGCTCGGCGCGGTCGTAGATGAACCCGTAGAGCTGCGGAATGGTGCGCACCATCCCGATGTAGCCGTCGCTGACGACCTTCGAGAACAGCGACGCCGCGTAGCGATAGCTGTCGACGACCTCACCGCGAATCCCGCGCGCGGCGAGGCGGATGCGCACCGCGTCGGCGGCGGCGCGGTGGCCCTCGCCGACGCGTGCGGAAAGGAAGAGAACGCCCTTCGACAAGCTCAGGGTGACGGGTGCAAACTCAGGGTGACGGGGAACTATGCCGGATCTTCGGGTGGCGCCGACTCGTCGGCGAGGACGAAGAAGTCGTCGAGGATCTCCTGCGCGAGGTCCTCGTCGTCGAGCAGGTCGCCGAACTGGTCGGTCACGACGAACTCGTCGGCCGCCTCGTTGTAGCAGACCGCGTACGAATTCCCTTCGTCGTCCTCGACGAGGCCGACGACTTCGAAGCGCAGCTCGCTGCCGTCCTCCATGTGCAGTTCGAGGACGTCCTTGAGGTCGAGAGGCTGTTTTTCGCCGCCGCTGCCGTTGCTGCCGGCGAAACCGTTGGTGTCGATGACGGACTCCTTATTTGAGATACCGCTCGACGTTCGCGTTGTGCTCTTCGAGCGTCTTGGCGAACGCGGAGTGGCCGTCGGGCTTGGCGACGTAGTACAGGTAGTCGCTCTTCGCGGGTCGGAACGCCGCGTCGAGCGAGGCTTTGCCGGGGTTCGCGATCGGGGTCGGCGGCAGGCCGGTGTGGCGATAGGTGTTGTAGGGCGAGTCGACTTGCAGGTCGCGTTTCGTGATCACGTCGTGATGTTCCGGGAACGTGTACTCGATCGCCGCGTCGACTTCGAGCGGCATCCCGAGGCGCAAGCGATTGTAGATGACGGAGGCGATCAGCGGGCGGTCCTCGTCGACCTTCCCCTCGCGTTCGACGAGCGAGGCGATCGTCACGACCTCGGGGACGGTCCGCCCCAGCGCTTTCGCGCGCGCCGCCGCATCCCGCGGCAGCTCGCGGCGAAACTCGTCGACCAGGATCGTCGCGGCCTGCTGGGGCGTGCTGCCGATCGGGACGAGGTAGGTGCTGGGAAAGAGATAGCCCTCCAGGTTCGGGGTGTGCACGCCGCCGAGCTCGATGCCGCCGTCGTGGAGAAAGACGTGGTCGAAGTCGTCCGGGGCGCCGAGCGAGCGGCTCGCCAGCGCGGCGCCGATCTCGCGCGCGGTGAAGCCCTCGGGGATCGTTACCCACACTGCGAACTGCTCGCCCCGCACCAGCCGCTGGAGGATGTCGTCGCTCGTCTGGTGGGCCGGAAAGCGGTACTCGCCGGCCTTGACGTCGGCGTCGACGCGCCGCAGCCGTGCCAGCAGCCGGAAGGCGAGCGGGTGCTGCAGGATGTGCGCGTCGTCCAGCGCCGCGACGACCTGCGCGAACGTCGCGCCGCGCGGGATCACGACGTCGGTCCGCTGGACCGGGAGCGAACGGTCGACGTAGACGGCGTTGCGGAACCACGTCGAGGCGGCCCAGACGATCACGCCGGCGCTCACCAGCACCGCCACCGTGACGCCGAGCAGCGCCCGACCGGCCCGGTTCACCGCGGCCTGCGGGCCAACCACGTCTCGAGGATTCCCACTGCGGCGAGCTGATCGACGACCTTCTTCCGCTTCGCGCGCGAGACGTCGGCGCCGATCAGCACCTTCTGCGCCGCCGCAGTCGTCAGGCGCTCGTCGACGCGCTCGATCGTGCCGTCGAACGCGCGCGCGAGGTGCGCGACGAACTGGTCGATCTTTTCGCTTGCCAGCGCGCGCTCGCCGCTCATCGTCAGCGGGTCGCCGACGACGATCGTGCGCGCGCCGCGCTCGCGCGCAATGGCGACGATCGCGGCGACGTCGTCGCGCACGTTCGTGCGCTCGAGCGTCGCGTGCGGAAAGGCGAACGTTCCCTCGCCGACCGCGACGCCGATCCGCCGCGTGCCGACGTCGAGCGCGAGCACGGTCTCGCTCACGGCGCCTGCAGCTCGTAGACCAGCGCACGCGCCTTCGGCCGCCGTCCGAGGTGCCAGGTCACCAGGTCGTCGACCGCGCGCGCGACCTGCTGCGTCGCGAACAGCGCCGCGCCGGCGCCGCGTTCCGCGCCGAGCGCGCGGAAGTTTTCCACGTCGTCGGCGTCGAGTGCGTGCGCGTCGCCGCGCGCGCCGTAGCAGCGCTCGCAGCCGAGCCCACCGGCGTCGAGGTCGAACCAGGCGCCGTGACGGTTGAAATCCTCGCCGCAGCGCACGCACGCGTCGTCGGCCGGCGCGAGGCCGAGCGCGTGGAGCAGCCGCAGCTGAAAGCGCGGAACGAGCGTGGCCGGCGCGTCGCTCGCCGCAACTGCGGCGACCGCGCCGACGAGCAGCGCGTAGATTTCCGGCAGCGGAAGCTCCGGCTCGCAGAACAGGTCGACGGTCTCGGCGAACAACGAGGCGGTCGCGAGCGCATCGGGTCGCGCCAGCGCGGTCCAGTGCGAGGTGATGGTGCGCACCTCGGTGATCACGTCGAGCGAGCGGCCCTTGTGCAGGGCGACGCGCACTTCGGCGAGCGGTTCGAGCCGGCCGCCCATTGCGCTGCGCGGTCGCCGCACGCCCTTCGCGACGGCGTCGACTTTGCCGCGCGCGCGGGTGAGCAGCGTGAAGACGCGGTCGGCCTCACCGAGCGCGCGCCCACGGAGCACGATCGCGTCGGTGGCGGAGCTGCGCTCGCTCATCGAGGGCGGTCAGTCACGAACGCTGGCGGCTTCGGCTTCCGGCGCGGCGGGCTGAGGCTCGGTGAGAACGCGCACCGCGAGGATGCGGCGGCCGCGGGTGCGGTCGACGCGCAGGCGCACGCCGCCGCCGGCGTCGATCTCCTCGCCCTCGCGCGGCAAGCGTCCGAAGAGGCCGACGACGTAGCCGCCGATCGTCTCGAACTCCTCGTGCGGGAGCTCGATGTCGAGCGCGTTGTTCACGTCCTCGATGTTCGTCCCCGCCTCGACGACCCACTCGTCGTCCGAGAGCCGGCGAATCGGCTCTTCTTCGCCTTCGTCGTGCTCGTCGCGAATCTCGCCGACGATCTCTTCGAGCAGGTCTTCCATCGTGACCAGGCCCGCCGTCCCGCCGTACTCGTCGAGCACGATCGCCAGCGAGTACTTGGCGCGCTGCATCTCGCGCAGCAACTCGGAGATGCGCTTGTTCTCGGGGACGAGCGTCACCGGGCGCATCAGCGAGCGCAGGCTGGTCGAGGCGATCGTTCCGTTCGAGAGCGCGATCAGCAGTTCGCGGTCGTGCACGACGCCGATGACGTTGTCGACCGTCTCGTCGTAGACCGGCAGCTTCGAGTAGCCCTCGGCGATGACGAGGTCGAGCGCGCGGCGCGGCGACGACGTGACGCTGACGGTGACCATGTCGGTGCGCGGCGTCATCACTTCGCGCACGATCGTGTCGCCGAACTCGATGATCGAGTGGATCAGCTCGCGCTCTTGCTCTTCGAGGACGTTCTGCTCGACGCCGACGTTGACCAGCGTCTTGATGTCCTCTTCCGTGACGTACGGGCCGGCGTGCGGTTTTCCGCCGAACAGGCGCACGACGCCGTCGGTGATCCACAAGAACGCGCCGGTCAGCGGCGAGACGACCCGCGTCACCAATTCCAGCACCGGCGCGAGCCGCAGGGCGGTGCGGTCGCCCGAGCCGACGACGAGCGTCTTCGGCAGAATCTCGCCGAACAGGAGAATGACGACCGTCATCACGACGGTCGACCAGACGGCGGCGTTCGGGACGTTCCAATGGATGAACAGCGACGTCGCGACCGAGTCGGCGGCGAGCAGAACGAAGGTCGAACCGATCAGCACCGAGGTCAGCGTCCGGTTGCGGTTCTCGGCGAGCTTCGCCAGGCGGGTCGCGCCGCGGATGCCCTTCTCGATGAGGGCCCGGGCGCGAATCCGGTTCGTCGAGACGATCGCAGCTTCGGAGGCCGCGAAGAACGCGGCCGCGCCCACCAGCAGAACCAGGAGGGCGATCTCGGGCCAGTGCGCCTCCGCCGTCATCGGGGCGGGGTCGGGCGGCTACTGCCCGCAGGTAGAGGGTCGGTACTCAAGCGGGGGACATTATAGCACATGCCGGGGGCGGTGCCCGGTTCAGCGCCCGGCGAGGTGCATCCAGAGCACGATCGCGCCGGCCGCCGCCGCGCCGAGCGATGCGACCAGGACCCCGGCCGCCGCGATGTCCTTGGCGCGCTTCGCGAGCGGGTGCTCCTCGGGCGAGACCAGATCGACGACCGCTTCGAGCGCGGTGTTGAGCAGCTCGGCCGTGACGAGCAGCGCGATGGCGAGCGCGACCAGCGCCCACGAGAGCGGCCCAAAACGTAGGATGATCCCGGCCGCGACGACCGCGACGGTGAGCGCGCCGTGGATGCGCAGGTTGCGCTGCGTGCGCCAAGCCGCGGCGAACCCCTCGAAGGCGTAGCCGAACGACGCCGCCAGGTCGTGGCGGTGACGCCGTTCGGTCTCGCTATCCGAGCTCGGCGAGCGTGAGATCGTGCGCGCCTTTCCAGTGCAGCCGGTACGTCGCGCGCGCCGCCGCGTCGTCCTTCCCTTGCGCCTTGAGCGCCTCGGCGAGCCCGAACTCCAAGTGCGGGTCGTTCGGGAAGCGCTTCAGCTCGGCGGCGAAGACCGTCTCGGCCTTGGCCGGTTCGCCGGCCGCGAGCAGTGCCGCGCCGTAGCCCTCGCCGACCGGCGAGGACCACCAGTTCTTCGGGTCGCCCGGCAGGTCCGACTTCGTCGCGTCGTAGGCGCGCGCGTACGCGGCGGCGCGTTCCTGCGCGTGCCCCGCGTGCTGCGCCAGCGCGGCGTCGATCAGCGCACCCGGGACGGTCGCGTCGGACGCGGTCGCGTTCGCGCGCTCGGACTTCGCGGTCGCGGTGTCGCCGCTGCGCGCGGCGGCGATCGCGCGCTGGAGCGGTCCGGCACCCTGCAGCGCGAGAACCGCGCGGTCGTCGTGCAGCCGCAGGTCGAGCATTCCGCGCATCATCGTGCTCTCGTTCTTCGCGAACGCGACGGCTTCGTCGTTGCGCCCGACCGTCGTCAGACCGTACAGGACGAAGTCGACGTCGTGGTCGTGGTAGAGGCGCATGTACTTCTGCCCCGGCCCGTCGCCTTGCGCGAACCACGCCTCGTCGTTGGCGCAGGCGCGCTCGTTGTCGTCGACCAACTGCGCGTAGTCGCCGACGCGCGACCAGATGTGGCCGGCCATGTGCGGCAGATGCGACGTACCGGGCGGATAGCCGTACGACGCCAGCGCCGCCGCGTCGGGAACGGCCTCCGCGCTGCGGCGCAGCTCTTCGAGCAGGTGGACGCGCAGGTGGTGCGCACCGAGGTTGAGCGGATCGAGCACGAGCGCCGCGTCGAGGTCCGACAGCATCTCCTTCGCCTTCGCGGTCGGCGCGTCGTTGCCGTCGAGCAGCGCATCCTCGGCGTTCCAGATCGCGTACGCGGCGACGGTCAGCACGTTCGCGTCGTCGCGGTGCGTCTTCGTCCACGCGCTGAGCGCGTCGGCGTAGCGCGCGAAGCGCTCGTGCCGCGTCCCCGGGCTGTAGCGCTTCGCGATCGCGTCGATCAGCATCCGGTCCTGCTCGCTCGCGTGCCCGAGATGCTTGCGCGCCGCGGCGACCGCGTCGGCGCCGCGCTTGTCGCCG
>JAFAMK010000073.1 GCA_019233415.1 Vulcanimicrobiota bacterium | reverse complement strand
CGCGATCAGCGCTTCCTTGGTGAAGGTCAGCTCGACGCCGTCCATCCCCATGATCTTCTGGAACTGGCGGACCAGCGCGTTGCGCGGCTCGACCAGGATGCGGCGCAGGGCCAGCTCGTCGAGCGCGTCGAGCGTCACGACGATCGGCAGGCGGCCGATGAATTCGGGGATGAGCCCGAACTTCAGCAAGTCCTCGGGCATCAGCGCCTGAAGCAGCTTCGCGCTGCGCGCGTCCTTCTTCGACTCGGGGTTCGCGCGGAAGCCGAGCGAGTTCGAGGCGACGCGGCTCTCGATGATCTTCTCCAGCCCGTCGAACGCGCCGCCGCAGATGAACAGCACGTTCGTCGTGTCGATCTGGATGAATTCTTGGTGCGGGTGCTTGCGGCCACCCTGCGGGGGAACGTTCGCCGTCGTCCCTTCGAGAATCTTGAGCAACGCCTGCTGGACGCCCTCACCGCTCACGTCGCGCGTGATCGACGGGTTCTCGCTCTTGCGAGCGATCTTGTCGATCTCGTCGATGTAGACGATGCCCTTCTCGGCCCGCTTGACGTCGTAGTCCGCGGCCTGGATGAGCTTGAGCAGGATGTTCTCGACGTCCTCACCGACGTAGCCGGCCTCGGTGAGCGAGGTCGCGTCGGCCATCGCCAGCGGCACGTCGAGGATCTTCGCGAGCGTTTGCGCGAGGTAGGTCTTACCGCTTCCGGTCGGGCCGACGAGCAGGATGTTGGACTTCTGCAGCTCGACTTCTTCCGAGCCGCTGCCCGACGCGCCGCCGGCGTTCACCCGCTTGTAGTGGTTGTAGACCGCGACGGCCAGAGATTTCTTCGCCCGCTCCTGACCGATCACGTACTGGTTCAGGATGTGGTTGATCTCTTTCGGCTTCGGAATGTTCCGCAGCCGCAGGTTCTCGTCGACGTTCTTGTAGAGCTCTTCCTCGATGATCTCGTTGCAGAGCTCGATGCACTCGTCGCAGATGTAGACACCGGGGCCGGCGATCAACTTGCGCACCTGTTCCTGCGACTTGCCGCAGAAACTGCACTTCAGTTGCCCCTTATCGTCCCCGAAACGAAACATGCGGTCGACCTACAGGCTTGGCGAATTGGGCGAGACGGTCCGGTTCTCTTTGGTGAACACCTGGTCCACGATCCCGTAGTCCAGCGCCTCTTGCGCCGTCATGTAGTAATCGCGCTCGATGTCCTTCAGAATCTGCTCGACCGGCTTCCCCGTCGTCGTCTCGTAGATGCCCGCCAGGGAGCGCCGCGTCGCGATCAGGTCACGCGCGTGAATTTCGATGTCCGTGGCCTGCCCACCCACCTGCTGGACCCAGGGTTGGTGGATGAGGATCTTCGAGTAGGGCAGGGCGTAGCGCTTGGTCTTCGCGCCGCCTGTCAAGAGGACCGAGGCCATCGACGCAGCCATCCCGGCGCAGATCGTCGCGACGTCCGGCTTGATGAGCTGCATCGTGTCATAGATCGCGAGCCCGGCGGTAACGGACCCGCCCGGGCTGTTGATGTACATATCGATGTCCTTATCGGCATCCTCGCGCTCCAGGAAGAGGAGCTGCGCGATGACGAGGGAGGCCATCCCGTCGTCGATCGGTCCGTGGACGAAGATGATCCGTTCCTTGAGCAGGCGCGAGTAGATGTCGTACGCGCGTTCTCCGCGCGCGCTCTGCTCGACGACCATCGGTACCAGGTGTCCCATGTGCGTCCTCCGTGACCTATTCGGCTGCGACTTCAGTTGCGGGGACCCGCTTCGCCTGCTCGATCAGCCGGTCCATGGTCTTCGTCCGCACGATGCCGTCGATCAGCGCCGCCACGTTCGACTGCAACGCCTCGACGATCCGCTCCCGCGGCTGGCCGTACTGAGCGGACAACGCCGCCAGCTCGGCCTCCACGTCGGCCTGGGTCGCTTGAATGCTTTCCTTCTTAGCGATCGCTTCGACGAGCAGGGTCGTCTTGACACGTCGTTCGGCTTCGGGCCGGAATCCCTCGCGCAACTCGGCCTCGCTCTTGCCGCTTTGGGTGAGGTAGTCGCCCCACGTTAATCCGGCCCGCGCGACGTACTGGCGCGACTCGTCGAGCAGCGCATCCGTCTCGCGCTCGACGAGAACGGCCGGGAGCGGGAAGTCGTTGGTCGCCAGCAGCGTGTCGATGACCTCGCCGGTGAGCCGGCGGCGCGCGTTGCGCTTGACCGTCTCGTCGAGCCGGCGCTTGACCTCGGCCTTGAGCGCGTCGACCGTCTCGGTCTTCGGCGAGATGCGCTTCGCCAGCTCGTCGTCGAGCTCGGGCAGCTCCGGCTCCTTGACCTCGTGGACAGTGATCGTGAAGACCGCGTCCTTCCCGGCCAGGTCGGCGCTGGCGTACGGGTCGGGGAAGGTCACCGCGACCTCCTTCGTTTCACCCGCGCGCATCCCGACGATCCCCGCGACGAAGCCCGGGATGAACCGGCCTTCCTGCAGCTCGGTCTCCTGACCGCTCGCGGTCCCGCCGTCGAACGCGACGCCGTCGACCGTGCCCGCGTAGTCCATCGTCACGGTGTCGCCGAGCTGCGCCGGCCGGTCGACCGGGACGAGCGTCGCGGCGTCGCGCCGCATCTGCTCGAGCGTGCGGTCCAGCTCGTCGTCGCTCGCGGTCTCGGGGACGTCGCTGATCTCGATGCCGACGTAGTCCTTCGGTTCGAACTCCGGGCGGACCGCGACGACCGCCTTGAAGATCGGCGGCTGGCCTTCTTCGGTCGCAACCAGCTCGACGTTCGGGCGCGTGAGCGGCTCGATCCCGTGCTCTTCGAGCGCCGCCGGATACTTCGCGTTCAACAGGTCGTCGAGCGCGCGCTCGAGGATCGTCGCGCTGCCGTACGTGCTCTCGAAAATCTTGCGCGGCACCTTGCCCGGCCGGAAACCCGGGATCTTCGCGTTGCGCGCGAGCTTGCGGAACGCAGCATCTTGCGCCGCGTCGTATTCTTCCGGCGTGATGCTGATCTCGAGCTCGACCTGCGTCGGGTCGAGCGTCTTCAGCGTCGAGGGCACGAGAACGGCGAAACCTCCGGAAGCGGTGACGGCGGGCCATCGCCCGCCGTCGTACGAGAAACTGGAGCGGAAGACGAGATTTGAACTCGCGACCCTCGCCTTGGCAAGGCGATGCTCTACCGCTGAGCTACTTCCGCGAACCGCCGGACCTCGTTTCGAGGCAGCCGGCGCGAACCCTCGGAGTGTACCGAAAGCCAACAAGTGACGTCAAGCATGTACGCCGAGTTCGCCCGGAGGGTATACGAGCGGCGGAACCCGTCGACGCCCTCAGGAGCACGCATGGACCAGCCCAACCCGCTGCCGGGAATTCCCCACGGCGCGGAGATCGCCGCGGCGGCGGCGCGCTACCACCTCGACCCCGTTCTTCTCGCCGCCGTCGCCCAGCAAGAGAGCGACTTCGGCCGGGCGCTCGACCGCAACGGCCGCGGCGACCACGGTCACGGCTACGGCATCTTCCAGCTCGACGATCAGAACCGGCCGGGCCAGACCCCGCGCGCGCAGGCCGAGCTCGACCGGGCCGCGAGCGACCCGGCGTATGCGGCCGACGTCGCGGCGCGGATGCTGAGCGACAACCTGCGCATCCGGCACGGCAACATGCACGAAGCGCTCTCGATGTACAACGCCGGCAGCCCGCATGCGGTCGGAACGCGCACGCGCTTCCCGGACGGCGAAATCCTCGGTTACGCCGACGCGGTCGAACGCCGCGTGGGATCGCTGCGCGCGCAGATCAACCGCCGCCATGCGCACCACGACACGCACGAACAGCCCCACCTCATCGGCTCGTTCACCGATCCGCACGCGGTGTCTAGCGCACCGGTCCCCGTCGGTCCGCCCGGCACGACGGTCGCGACGTTCCATCGCAGCCTGCAGCGGCTCGTCATCGCGACGCCCGACGGCGAGCGGCACGACTTCCCCGCCAACGACCACGCGGTCGCGCCGACGCACGGCCGCATCCGCACGACCGACAACGCCCTGCGTTTGCTGCTGCGCCATCCGGTGACCGAGATCGTCATCGAAGACCGGCTCTCGCGTGCGCGAGCGGTCGCTAGTGCTGCACCGGTTTCGGCAGCGGAACCCCAGCACTTGTCGCGCTGACGGGCGCCGGCGGGTTCGCGTCGCGGTCGCGCGACCACTTCAACATGATCGGCGCGTCGGCGTCCGCAGCCTCGGGCTGCGGCGCCGGCAGCGCGACGCGATCGACGCGCACGAGAATTCCCGCGTTCTGCGGCACGATCGGTGACGCCGCCGGCGTAATGCCGTGCGAAGGCGGGCGCGCCGGCGCGGCATGGCGCGCGACGACGACGCGCGCGGGCGGCGGTGCAGGTCGCGCCGCGACCGGGCGGCCGTCGAGGTCGGGAACGCGCTCGTCGTCCTGCGGATCGATCCCGGCAGCGAGCAGGATGCGTTCGACGTAGTCGCGCCCGGCGAACAGGCTGCCGGAGTTGTACGCTGCGAGCGCGTGGCGCAGCGCGAACTGACCGGGCCCGAACAAGTCCGTCGCACGGCCGTAGTCGTACGAGAGAATCTCCGACGCGCCGCGCAGGTTCGTGCACGGGTCGAACGCGCCGCGCACGGTGATCCCCAGGCGCGGCAGGTTCGCGTTGTTGATCTGTGCGAGCCCGAGGTCGATCGAGTGCCGGTGCACGAGCAGGTAGTTCGCCCAGCCGAGGGCGGTGGCGAGGTTCGGCGGGTGCAGCGCGCGCCGGTCGGTGTTGTCGTGGATCGCGAGCTGCTCGCCGCCGCTCTCGACGGCGACGATCGCACCCATCGTGCGCGCGCCGACGTTCGGCGCGCAGCGCGCGAGGAGCGTGCTGAGCGCGAGTGCCGCCGCGTGTGCTGCCACCGCTCAGTACCGCCGGTACGCGCCGGGGAAGACGATGTCGCGGTCGACGACGACCAAGAACGGGTAGCCCTTCGGAACGTACACGACCGGCGGGATGTTGAGCTGCTTGTTGATCAGGTTGTTCGTGACTTGCGTGATCTGCTGCGCGGTCTGCTGCTGCGCTATCTGGCCGGCGTTGGGGATCGTCAGGACCGTCTGGTTCTGCGGCTGCGTGAGCTGGTACGCCGTCGCGATGATGCTGGAGAGCAGCGCCGCACCGATCACGCGCCCGGTGTGGTTGTCGACCGTTCCACCGAAGCCGGCGCAGCCCTCGACATCGTTGCCCGACATGTTCTCGAGGTCGATGTTGGTCGTGGCGG
>JAFAMK010000401.1 GCA_019233415.1 Vulcanimicrobiota bacterium | reverse complement strand
AGCTTCAACTCCAAGTCGCGGAAGAAGGACACGGCCGGCAGCGCAGTCCCGGCATACGGCGCAAGCGGGAACGGCTGCGGCGCGCCCTCCGACGAGCCCTTCGACAAGCTCAGGGTGACGGGTGACGACGAACTCGAGGTGGCGGGTGGCGGTAGCGCGCCGGCGGGCAGCGCGAGGTACGAGAGAAATCCCGCATCAGCGCCGCCGGGCTGGTGCAGTACCGCGCTGTCGGGCTGCGCGAAGTACGTCAGCGTCGGCGGCGTGTCGGTCGCGGCGTTTGCCGCGTCGAAGCGCGCCGCATCGGCCGTTGCTACGACGGTCGGACTTTCCGCGTACATGTTCGCGTACGACGTCGTCGCGTCGGTGCTGAGCCCGCTGAACGTCACGCGCACGTCGCCGCCGGTGGGCTGCTGGAACGTCGCCGGCGCGT
This sequence comes from Vulcanimicrobiota bacterium, assembly GCA_019233415.1. Classification (GTDB taxonomy): domain Bacteria; phylum Vulcanimicrobiota; class Vulcanimicrobiia; order Vulcanimicrobiales; family Vulcanimicrobiaceae; genus Vulcanimicrobium. The sequence continues at coordinate 5,692 of JAFAMK010000401.1, read as the reverse complement.
ACGCGGCACCGTTGGGCTCGAAGCGCAACACGGTCGTCGCGCCCACGGCGAGCGCGGCATACTCGGCGCCGGAAAGACCTGCCATCAGCGTCGCGCGATACAGGCCGGACCCCGCCCATTCGACAAGCTCAGGATGACGGGAGACGGCCTCAAGCCCACGAGAGAAACCATCCTGAGCTTGCCCCCCGGCACCCTGAGGTTGCCCCCCGTCATCCTGAGCTTGTCGAAGGGCGGCGGTCGTGTCACCGGCTGTGACCGCGAACGAGCCGAGCGGCGCGAGGTAGTACGGGTTGCCGTCGCCGGTATCGCCGTCGACCGGTTCGGCGGTCAGCACCGAGCGAAAGACGAGCGCCGCGTCGGCGCGTGGCGTCGCGCGCACGACCTCGCCGAGCGCGTTGCGGTAGTACGTGCGCGCCGGTGCGCCGCCGGCGGTCGCAATCTGCAAGTTCGTGCGCGCCGCATCGGTCTGGTCGACGGGATCGAAGCTGCCGGTCAGCGCGAAGCTCGTCGCATCGCCGGCCGCCGCTTGCGGCCCGGCGGAGGCGAGGTCGAACACGGGATAGCGCAGCGTGTCGACATAGCCCGGCGTGTCGTACGACGACATGAAGTAGCGAATCCCCGCGTCGAGCGCGGTGAGCCCCGCGTCGTCACTCGACGTCGCAAAACCGAAGCAGCCGCCGCCGCTCGGCACGATCAGCGGAAGCGTCACCGCGCCGGTGATCGGGAACGTCGTCTGCGGACCGATGGCGAGCGGCGATGCGAGCAATGCGTTCTGATCGCCGCTCGGCGCCGTGAACGTCAGGCCGGTCACCGTGCCGTCGACCGCGATCGTATTCGACCGCGCAAGACGCAACGCGTAGTTCGCGAAGACGACGTCGACGCGGTCGGGGGTCGTCCACGCACCGGCGCTCCCGGTCAGTGCGATCGTGAATCCTTGCAACGGCCGCGCGGTCGGATCGTCGAACCACGCGAAGCGAACGTTCTCGCGCCCGGGCGCCTGCAGAAACGACGTGGCCGCCGTAAGGAACGCATCCAGCATGTCCGCGACCGCCGGAAAACCGGGAACGAAGATGAACCAGCCCTTCTGCACGTCGAGCGCATCGAGCAGACCGATGCGATCCGCCGTCGCGCCGGGCAGCAGGTAGCCGAGGCGCGCGGTGTCGAGCGTGCTGCCGTCGGGCAGGTACAGCGTGGTCGTGCCGTAGCGAACGAAGTCGGCCATCTCAGCCCCTCGGCGACGGTGACGGTGCCGGCGTTTGCGGTCCGATGACCATTCCGGGCAAGAGTGGCGCGGCCAGTTGCGCGGTCGGCAGTTGTTGGCACCCGCCCGGCGCCACCTTGATGTTGATGTTGACCGGCTGCTTCGCATCGATCGGCCACGTCAACTCGCCACACCACGAGCCTTGATCGGTCTGGAAGAACACCGGCAGCAAGTTCGGGATCACGTATGGGCGCGGCATTACCTGCCGCATGTGCGCGACACATCGCAGCGTCACGATCCCACTGTCGGTGACGCCGTCGAACGGGTCGATGTCGGACGACCAGCCCGGAAAGTAGACCTCGCTGCCGTTCCTGACCGCAAGACCGTCCTGGGTCGTGAGGCCGAGGATGAGACCGGTATACACACCGTCCGGCTGAAAAATCATGTTCTCGGTCGTCGGCCCGGTGACGTGGCGGTACTCGTCGTCCCAGATCGACGGCGTATACTGGAAAAAGACGAGATAGTCGCCCGCTGCGGTGAACTGCACGGGCACCGTCGAGAAGCCGCTGCGGTCGACCCGCCATTGCGAGGGATCCGTTCTCCACGTCGTGGTCGGCGTGATCGTGAAGAACCCTTGGTCCTGGAACGTGACCGAATAGACCGCCAGGACCGGCTCGGTCACATACTCGAGTTGGTCTTTCGTGTAGTCGCCGCCGCAGAACTGCGAGCCCGTATAGTTGATCGGTACCCAGTCGGCGCGCGCCGCCTGCGGGCCGAGCGCGCCCGTCGCGCACAGGAAGAACACGAGCGCCGCGGCGGCGAAACGTCGAACGGTCACGAACCTTCCTCCGGCCGATCGGGAACGACGAAGACGCGTGGCCCGCTCGACGCGTCGGGGGAAACTGCGAGCATGTGCGTGACGCGGTGCGCGCCCGGGGCATCGACGAAGAGCACCGCGTCGGCGCGTTGGGCGCTCGCGACGGCGAACGTGCCGTTCGCACTGCTGCGCGTCTCGACGCGTTGGGGATACGCGTCGTACACGATCGTTGCGCCGGCGAGCGGCGTTCCGTCGGAGCGGCGCAGCACGCCGAGCAGCGGCGCGGCCCGACGCACCGGCACCAGGTCGCGCGCGACGAGGTGCAGCCGCGCGATCCCGCGCTCCGGGATGACGACCTGACGCGCGAACCCACCGTCGGCGACCGGCGTGTTGAACCGCACGACCAGCGGCCCCGGCGGCAGCCCGCCGATCCGCGTCGGACCCGCGAACGCGAGCGGCACCGCGTGCGCGCCGTCGGACAGCTCGAAGATCGCTGCGTACGCGAGCGGAAGCGGTTCACGCGGCGGATCGAGGACGATTTCGAGACCGCGTTCACCGCGCTGCGCCGCGTGTGGCGGCGGCGCGAGCGGCGTCGGCGGCCCGGCGCCTGCGCGTGCGGCCGACGCATCGAGCGTACGCGCCAAACGGAACCCGATCGTCGTCGCACCTCCCGCGAACCAGTCTGCGCGCCGCGTCGCGGAACTGCGGCCACCCTCGTCTTGCAGCGGGCCGCCGCGAATGACCGGCGTTGCGCAGCGCGCGTCGATCAGGCGCGGGTCGTGCGTCGGCGCGTGCAGATAGAAGCGCGGGTCGAAGCAGTCGTCGGTCCATTCCCAGACTGCGCCCGGCATCCCGGCGATGGCGCGGTCGCGTGCCGCGACGCGCGCCGCGTACTCCCACTGCGCCTCGCTCGGCAGCGCATAGTCGTGGCCGGTCACGCGCGAGAGCCAGCGCGCATAGGCGCGCGCTCCGGCCCAGCTGACGCCGGTGACCGGCGCGCGCTCGTGCCCGGCCACCGCGTCGACGCGCGTGCCGCCGCCCACCACGCGCAGCCCCGGCGCGGCGACGAGCACGACGTACTCCGCGCGCTGTGCGGGCGACACGGCGTCGTTCAAGAACGCGGCGTACTCCGCGTTGCTGACCGGTACGCGTTCGATCGCGAACGGCGCCAGCTCGACCGGATGCGGTACCGCCTCCAAGAGATAGCCGAGCGTGCCAGGCAGTGCACCCATCATGTACCGCCCGCCGCGCATCGCTTCGAGCGCCGGCCCCGTCCGTTGCGAACCGTCGTGGAACGAATCGCGCAGCGCGCCATCGGCGGCCGAGGCGCCCGCGCCGCCGTGCAGCACCGCGGCAAGCACGGCGATCGCCGGCCAGCACGCGCCCGCGAAACGGCGTTCAGTACGTGACATCGACCCGCACCGCGAGGTGGTCGGAGACGTTCGTGCGGAACAGCGGCAGCGTGTTGAACGGCGCCGGCGGCGGGTCGATGCGAGCGCCGTTCGCGCAGACGACGCCGCCGACGCACCAGAAGTGATCGTAGCGCGACGAGAGCGCCCCGGCTCGGTTGAGGCTCGTCTCGACGTCGGGCGTGATCGTACCCGCGATCGCGAGGATGGCCGTGAGCTCGGTCGCGGTGAAGTTCCAATCGGCGCCGACGACGGCGCGCGCGTACGTCTGCCCGCCGACATTCTGCGTCTGGAACCACTGCACGGCCGCATTCATATTGCGGACCTCGGTCGTGCGGTTCGCGACGCTGCTGAAGATCGCGTGATAGTCGATGAACCAGGTGTAGACCGACGGCGGCGGCACCGGCGGAAGCGGCTGCGGCGGCGGCACCCTGACGAGGACAGCGCACGGCGGCCGAGAGAACCCGCCTCCCGTGTAGCAGGGATAGTACGTGCCGTTGACCTGCACGGGCTGCCAGTACAGGCTCGCCTTGACGAGCGTTCCGTAGGTCTCGACGTACGAGCTCGCGCCCTGCGGCACCGACTGGTAGACGTAGTAGGCACCCATTGGCGCGTTCGGCCAGACGGTCGTCAGCCCGCCGAGCTTCGGCATGACCTCTTGCAGCAAAACGATGTCGTAGGCGGTCCCGACCTGGTTGTCGCGCAGATACGCGTTCTTCGGGTTCGAGTACGTCGCCGGATCGCCCCAGCCCATGTGCAGCGTATTCTGTGAAAGAACGGCGAACGTACCGGCGCGCGCGCTCGCTCCCGGCAGCGCGCACGCGAGAACGGCGCAAAGGGCGACGAGCGCGCGGCGGGTCACGAGGCCACCGGCAGGGTCAGCGTAATGACGTCGCCGGCGAAGAGCGGGACGTCCCATTGCGAGAGGTGCGTCGTCGGCGAAATGTCGCTCGTCTGGTTGAATGCGAAGCTGGTCGAGCTGTAGGTGTTGGGCTGCCCGAACGAGACGTTGGCGAGCGACGGCTGGACCCACCGAAACAGGCCGAATGGCTTCGGCACCGCGGTGTACGTCTCGCTCGGCGTGATCGTGAATGTCGTCGCGAGCAGGTCGGCCAGCGTCGTGCCGAGCGCCACTTGTAGAGACTGTCCGTTGACGTAGACGGTGATCACCGGCGTTACCGCGGCACGCCCGGTGAAGAACACCGAGCTACCAACGCCGCCGGTAGTGCCGTTCTTCAAGAAGTTCGTCGTCGCGGTGGCGAGATCGGCCGGCGTGTTCGCGAAGACGAACGCGACGTTGCGCAGCGGATCGGGCGGCGAGGCGATGTAGGTGACGTTGTCGACCTGCGGCGGGTAGATCAGCCGCCCGTACGCGCCGCTCGCACCCTGCGACTCGAGGTCGAGCACGCCCGCGATCTGCTGGCCCGCGTTCGTGACTTGCAGCGGTGCGAGCGCGTCGACGAACGCGTCGAAGCCGAGCGACGCATCGGGTCGGCGGCGAACGGTGAGGACCGCGCTCCCGCCACCGTTGTATGCGTTGCGCGGGCCGCCGGACTGTGTCGGCGGTGCGACGTAGGCGTAGTCGCCGTACGCGACGCGGAGCATCATCCCCGGCGCGAGATCGACCCAGCGCAGGTCGGAACGCACGCCGTATGTGAACTGCAGCGTCTCGGCGAAGGTGAGCGGAAGCGCCTGCGCGACGCGCGCCGCGAGCACGCGCGCGCCGCCGATCGTCAGGCAGCCGTTCGTTTCGAGCGGGAGCAGCGCCGCGCTGAACGCGACGAACGCGTCGTAGAGCTTCCCTCGCCCGCTCATCGAGTACAAGTTCGTCGCCGCGACGGTGACGAGCGCGTTGAGGATACCGCCCGAAATTTGCCAGCCGGTCAGCGCAAAGTCCGTGTTCGGGCCGCTCGGCGCCACCGTGCAGCCGCCGCCCGGCGCGGCGTTCGGCCCTGCGACGCCGGGAACGGCCAGCGTCAGCGCGTTCTGGGACGACGAATTGAACCACGGCGGAAAGACGAACGGTCCGGGGACGACACCGTTACCGGACAGGAAACTCAGGCTGATCGTGAAGTTGCCGACCCCGGACATACGTGCCCTCTCCGCGGTGCGTGCGTGTTAGGTTGGCGTGACGGAGACTTGAAAGTCGGGTTGCCCGCTGCCGGTGTTGATCAGGTTGCCGCGCGCAACGAGGTTCGTCTTCTGCGTGAACACGGCCGCGTCGGGCTTTCCGCCTGACGGCCACGTCCACGCGATCGTGATCGT
>JAFAMK010000258.1 GCA_019233415.1 Vulcanimicrobiota bacterium | reverse complement strand
CCCGGCTGCAAGGCGACGATCGCGCGCGGTCTCGACTACCTCTGGACCGACGTCGAGGCGAATCTGTTCGACGGCGCGGTCCTGGCCGGCGCACACAGCCGCGACTACGACTTCCTGTTCGGCCACGGTCTGCTCGACGAGTATCTCGCGTTCGAAGAGCGCGGCGTCCCGGTTCCGCCGCGCAGCCCCGACCCGAACAACCTCGCGCTGAGCTACCTGCTGCTCGACGAAGGCCCCGACGGCTACCACCCGAGCGACGCGATCCGCGCGATCGCGCGCCGCCCGCACGTCTTCGAGGCGCGCTTCGACGACAAACTGCCGCCGCGCTACGACTGGGTGACCGACGGCGTCGCGCTCGGCAGCGCCAACGGCGACCATGGCGAACAGGACAAACAGATCGCCGCGAACCTCGCGCCGGCGTCACTCCCCGCGATCACCGTCGTCCCCGACAAGTTCGACGCCCCATACGGCCACGCGACCGAAGTCGACCGCGCCGGCCACGTCAAGCCGGTTCACCTGGCGCTGCACCCCGTCAGCGTGCAACGCGACGGCCTGCTCCTGGCAACGCTCGACCTCGACCCGTCGAAAGCAAACGGCACGTCGTTCGCCACGAACGTGACGCTGCCACTCGACGTGCCACACATCGACGCGAACGGCATCCCGGCCGCGCTCACCGCACCCACCGAACTGCCGCTCAAAGACGACGCAGTCGTCGGCGTGCGCGGCGTGCGCGGCGCGGTCGCGATCCGCATCCTCCACGTCGACGCGCTGCAAGACAAAGCACCCCAGATCATGCTGAAAAGCGACGCCACCGGCATCCACTACCACGTCGCCCGCCTCGCAATCTACCACGCCCGCACCACCATCACCGACGCCCCGCACCACCTGCGCGTCGCCCTCCTGATCGCCGCCGCACCTGCCGCAAACGACGCCGACCTCGCCACCCTCGAACACAACCTCGCCACCGCAAAACTCGACGACCACACCACCGGCGGCGTCTGGACGATGGGCGCAACCGTCGGGACGACGACACTCACGGTCGCCCGCGCAACCGACGCCTTCCGCATCGTCTCCCGCACCATCGACGGCACCCCGGCCCCCGAACCCCGCTTCGCCATCGACGGCAAAGAGATCGCGCTCCCCTAACCGACGGTCAGAGGTCGAGGCATCCGCGTGAAATGCGTGTGCCTCGCGTACGCCATCAGGTATGGTTGAATTCGCTCTCGTTGAACCTGGTGACTAGGACTTTTTCTTCGGCACCTTGGCGCCGCTCTTGCGCGCCTCGCTGAGGCCGATCGCGATCGCCTGCTTGCGGCTCGTGACCTTCTTGCCCGAACGCCCGGACCGCAACGTGCCCGCCTTGCGCTTCTTCATCGCGCGCTCGACCTTTTTACCGGATTTCTTCGAATATTTGCGGGTAGACTTCTTGCGCGAACCCGTCGAGGCGGTTTTCTTCCGGGTCGTCTTCTTTCGCGTCGTCGTCTTCTTTCGGGTCGTTTTTTTTCGCGTCGTCTTCTTGCTGCTCGTTTTCCTGGCGGCCATGGTGCGTTCATTCCGGCGAAAAGCACCCGTCAAACAGTGCAGACCGGGTTTCGCTTGGATACTGCTTGGGCAAGACGAGGGTCTCACGCCACGAGAGGACTGCCAATGTACACCCTTGCGAACATCGTGTGGACCGTCATCGTCATCCTGTTCGCACTCTGGTTGATCGGATTTCTCCTGCACTTCGGAGGAAGCCTGATCCATCTGATTCTGCTCGTCATTGGGGTTCTGGTCGTCATCAACTGGCTCTCGGGCCGTGGAGCGCGCGTGTAACGAGATTCCGGCGTTGCTGCGCGAGGTGCTCGATCGTGCGCGCGAGCCCTTCGCGCAGCTCGACTTGCGGCTCCCAGCCGAGGAAACGGCGCGCCCGGGCAATGTCCGGTCGGCGCCGCGTCGGGCAATCGGTAGGCAGGTCGCCGTGCACCAGGCGCTGCGGAACCTCCAAGAGCTCGCAGACGATCTCCGCCAGCTCGAGGATCGTCGTCTCGCGCGGGTTGCCGAGATTCACGATCAGCTCGCCACGCGAGAGTCCGGCTGCGGCGACGAGCCCGTCGACCAGATCGTCGACGTAGAGAAACGAGCGCGTCTGCGTCCCGTCCCCTTCGACGATCAGCTCTCGGCCGCCAAGCGCACGTTCGAGGAACGACGGGATGACGCGGCCGTCGTCGGGGCGCATCCGTGGTCCGTAGGTGTTGAAGATGCGCGCGATCGTCGCCTCGAGCCGCCCGAGGCGGACGTGGAGTGCGACGAGCATTTCGGCAAAGCGTTTCGACTCGTCGTACGGTGAGCGCGGCCCGACCGGATTGACATGTCCCCAGTGCTCCTCACGCTGCGGGTGCTCGAGCGGCTCGCCGTAGACCTCCGACGTCGAGGCGAGCACGAGACGCGCGCCCACGATCTCGGCGAGCGCGATCGCATGCTCCGTGCCCCGGCTGTTCGCGGCGACCGTCTCGAGCGGGCAGCGCGCGTAGTCGGACGGGCTCGCCGGCGAGGCCAGGTGAAAGACGGTGTCGATGGGCGAGAGCGACTCCACCGTGAGACGGACGAACGCATCGCCGCGTTCGGCGACGTCGAGACGGTGAAAGCGAAAGGCCGGATCGCCACGCAGCGCCTGGATGTTCTCGAGCCGCCCGGTGAGGAGACTGTCGAATCCGACCACGAATCCGCCGCTCGCAACGATGCGCTCGGCGAGATGCGAGCCGATGAACCCCGCGCAGCCCGTGATCGCGGCGTTCACGCGGTCGCCCCCGCGTCGAGCGGGTAGGCCCGGTCCGGCGAACCGACCGCGAGATAGAGAAAGCCGGCCGCCGCGAACGCGTCCCCGTCGAGCGCCCGGCGGAGATCGAAGACCACGCGCCGCCGCATGCGCGCCGCGACCGCGTTCGGTTCGAGGCGTGCGTAGTCGGGCCACGAGGTCGCGACGACCATCGCGTCGGCGCCGAACAAGGCGTCCTCGGCGTCCTCACAGATGGTGACCGCGTTTCCGAGCAGCGCACGGGCCGACGCCGTTGCTGCCGGATCGTGCGCGGCGATCGAGGCACCTTCCGCCGCGAGCGCCGCGGCGAGCGCAAGTGCCGGCGACTCGCGCAGATCGTCGGTCTGCGGCTTGAACGAAAGGCCGAGGAGCGCGATCCGCCTGCCGCGCAGTCCGGCGAGCACGTAGGAGAGCCGGCTTCGGACCCGTTCGAGTTGCGTCTCGTTGACGCGCAGGACGGCCGCGAGCAGCGTCGGCTCGACGGCGACCCGCGCTGCGGTTGCCGCCAGCGCGCGCACGTCCTTCGGCAAGCACGAGCCGCCGAAGCCCAGCCCCGGCTCCAGATAGTCGCGCCCGATCCGCCGGTCGAGCCCGATCCCTTCGATGACGGCGTCGACGTCGGCGCCGGTGTGCTCGCAGATCGCGGCGATCTCGTTGATGTACGAAATGCGCGTCGCCAGAAACGCGTTGGCCGCGTACTTGATGAGCTCCGCCGAACGGCGGTCGCTGACGACGACCGGGGCGGCGAGCGGCGCGTAGAGCGCCCGCATCACGTTCTCCGCCCACGGGTCGTCGCAGCCGAGCACGATCCGGTCGGGATGGAAGAAGTCGTGGATCGCCGCGCCCTCGCGCAAGAACTCCGGATTGCTGACCACGCGAACGTCGGTGCGTCGGGCCGCCGCGCGGACGATGCGTTCGACGACGTCGGCGGTCTGCACCGGAACGGTCGACTTGTTGACGATCACCGTGGGGCCGTCGATGCGTTCCGCGATGGTGCGTGCCGCGCGGCAAACGGCCGCGAGGTCGGCGCGCCCGTCGCCCGCGCTCGGCGTACCGACCGCGATGAAGACGACGTCCCGCGCGGCAGCGGCGGCGGTGGGTTCGTCGGCGAAGTCCAAGCGCTCGGCATTCCGCTCGATCAATTCGGCCAGACCCGGCTCATAGAACGGCACGCGCCGGTCGCGCAAGCTGGCGATCTTCGTGACGTCGTTGTCGTAAACGACGACGTGGTGCCCGAGCTGCGCGAACGCGGCGCCCGTGACCAAGCCGACGTAGCCGGAACCGAAGATGCCGATCCTCACGCGGTTACGCTCATAGCCGCTCTGTACCGCAGAAGCGTGCGCGTCCTGCAGACGACAGCTCGCTTCATGTTTCCGCGGGCACCTTCTGCGGCAACCTACGCAGCGATGAACGGACCAGAGTCGCATCCACCGGCACAGCACCAAGAACGTCAACCGGGACGCCAGCACGCGATGCAGCCGGAACCGGAGGTCGTCCCGGAGTGGACGGGCGCCGGTCTGCTTCGGGGCAAGGCCGCGATCATCACGGGCGGAGACAGCGGGATCGGCCGTGCGGTCGCGGTGGCGTACGCTCGCGAAGGCGCCGACGTCGGAATCGTCTACCTCGAGGAGCACGAGGATGCGCAGGAGACGCGGCGGCTCGTCGAGCGCGAAGGCACACGATTCGCCGCCGTCGCGGGCGACGTCGGCGACGAAGCCTTCTGCCGCGAGGCGGTTCGCACGCTCGCCGGCGAATTCGGCCGGCTCGACGTGCTGGTGAACAACGCCGGTGAACAGCATCTGCAGCAGCGGCTGGAAGATGTCACCGAGTCGCAACTGGTCCGGACGTTCAAGACGAACATCTTCTCGTTGTTCTTCATGACGAAGGCCGCACTCGACCATCTCGAGGCCGGGTCCAGCATCGTCAACACCGCCTCCGTGACGGCCTATCGCGGCAGTCCGGCCTTGATCGACTATTCGTCGACGAAGGGCGCGATCGTGGCGTTCACGCGATCGCTTGCGCTCCAGCTGGTCGACCGGGGCATCCGCGTCAACGCCGTTGCGCCGGGCCCCATCTGGACGCCGCTCATTCCGTCGTCGTTCGACCCGAAGGGCGTCGAAGCGTTCGGAAAGGACGTCCCCATGAAACGCCCGGGGAATCCCGTCGAAGTCGCGCCGGCGTACGTGTACCTCGGCTCGGCGTGGTCGTCGTACGTGACGGGACAGACGCTCCACGTGAACGGCGGCAGCGTGATCAACGGATAGCTCGGGTACAACGCATGCGATGAAGACCAGCGACTTCCTCGTCGAACGCCTACTCGCATGGGGCGTGACGCGCGTCTTCGGCTATCCGGGCGACGGGATCAACGGTATCTTGGGCGGCCTGCAGCGCAGCGGCAAGATCGAGTTCATCCAGGTCCGGCACGAAGAGAGCGCGGCGTTCATGGCGTGCGCGCACGCGAAGTTCACCGGCGAGCCCGGCGTCT
>JAFAMK010000202.1 GCA_019233415.1 Vulcanimicrobiota bacterium | reverse complement strand
TCGCCTCGGTCGCGACCGCGTTCCCGAGCGGGCTCTCCTCGCTCGAGGTCAAGCTGCGCGACACCGAGGCCGCGCTCGCGGCCGGCGCCGACGAGATCGACATGGTGATCGACCGCGGCGCGTTCCTGGCCGGCGACGAGGCCCGCGTCTTCGAGGAGATCGTCGCGGTCAAGGCGCTCTGCGGCCCGGTTCACCTGAAGGTCATCCTCGAGACCGGCGAGCTGGGCTCGTACGACGCGACCCGCCGCGCCAGCGACCTCGCCCTCGAAGCCGGCGCCGACGTCATCAAGACCTCGACCGGGAAGATCGGCACATCGGCGACGCTCGCGACCGCGCTCGCCATGGCCGAGGCGATCCGCGACTTCGCGCGGCGCACCGGCGCGGAACGCGGGCTCAAGGTCGCCGGCGGCGTGCGCACGACGAAGTCCGCGCTCGCATACCTCGTGCTGATCGACGAGACGCTGGGCGCGAACTGGCTCACGCCGGACCGCTTCCGCATCGGCGCCTCCGCGCTGCTCGACGACCTGCTGCTCCAGCGCGAGAAGCTCGCGACGGGCCGGTACGGTTCGCTCGACTACATCAGCAAGGACTAGCGCGAGAGCAGGCACGCCGAGATGAATCTGCGCGTGCGGCTCTCCGCACTGGTCCTCGTTCCTCTGGCGCTGCTCCTCGGGCTGGTTGCCGTCGTCGGCTACTACGCGGGGAACACGCACACCGCCGAGACGGCGACACGCGAATCCGCGGTTCGGCTCGAAGCCTCCGACGCGCTGCTGATCGCGCTGCTCGAAGCGGAGAACACCGCGCGCCCCGACGTGCTCGACGCCGACCGCACCGCGTACCCGGAGCGCCGGCGCGACGTCCTCGCACAGGTACAGAAGCTGCGCGACATGGTCGATCCCGGCGACACGGTGCAGGCGACCATCGCGGCGCGGCTGGACGCGCTCGCGCGCGAGGAATTGAACGTCCTCGACACCGCTGCCAGGGCGACGGGTGGCCGGCGCGCGGCGACCGAGCGCGGCGAAGAACTCATGCAGGCCTTCGCCGCCGAGAAGCAGCGCTTCGACGCGCTCGAACGGACGCGGCGCGCCGCTTCGCGCCAGCGCCTCGCCGCGATCTGGCGCCTCAGCGGCTTCCTGCTGCTCGGGCTCGTGGCCGGCGGAATCGCCGCGACGCTCGCCCTCGCCTTCGTCGTCGGCGCGTGGCTCGCGCAGCGCATCGAGCATGTCGAGCAGCATGCGACGGCGCACATGCGCGGCGAAGCGCTCGACGAGGACGACGCCGTCGGCGGCAAGGACGAGATCGCGGCGCTCGACGCGACGCTGCGCGGCATGGCGCGCACGCTGCGCGCGCGCGAGGACGAATTGCGCGCCGCGGTCGGCCGCGCCGAGGAGGCGTCGCTCGCGAAGTCCGAGTTCGTCGCGACGATGAGCCACGAGATTCGCACGCCGATGAACGCGGTGATCGGGATGTCGGAGCTGCTGCTCGACACGCCGCTCGACCGCGAGCAGCGCGAGTACGCGCAGACGATCCGGCACTCCGGCGAGACGCTGCTCGGCGTGATCAACGACGTCCTGGACTACTCGAAGATCGAAGCCGGCCGGCTGGAACTGGAACGCGCCGACGTCGAGCTGGTCCACCTCACGGAGTCCGTCGCGTCGATCCTCGCGCCGCAGGCGCACGCCAAGCACCTGGAGTTCCTCACCTACGTCGACCCGGCGGTCCCGCAGTTCGTCGTCGGCGACCCGCTGCGGCTGCGCCAAATCTTGCTGAACCTGCTCTCGAACGCGGTGAAGTTCACCGACCGCGGGAGCGTTCTCGCCGTCGTAACCGTCGATGCGGAAGACGAGGCGACGGTGACGCTGCGCTTCGCGATCGCCGACACGGGGATCGGGATCGACGAAGCGCAGCAGGCGCTGCTGTTTGAGCCGTTCCGGCAAGCCGACATGTCGACGACGCGGCGGTTCGGCGGAAGCGGCCTCGGGCTGACGATCACGCGCCGCCTCGTGCGGCTGATGGAAGGCGAGATCGGGATCGAGAGCGTCCCCGGCCGCGGCTCGACGTTCTGGTTCACGATCCCGTTCGCGCGCAGCCGCGCCGGCGCGGCGCTCCACACGCGGCGCCGCGAGCTGCGCGGCACGCGCCTGCTCGTCGTCGAGGATGACCCGCGGATGCTCGAGTTGCTGCGCCGCACGCTCGAAGGCTGGGGCATCCACGCCGGCAAGGTCAGCAACGCACGCGCCGCGCTCCGGCTCCTCGTTCGCGCCGCCGAGCGCGGCGAGCCGTTCGACACGGTGCTGACCGACTTCGCGCTCGGCCACCCCGACGGATTGGAGTTGGGCCGCTCGATCCGCGCGCACCCGCTGCTGGCTCGCACGGGGCTCATCATGATCACGGCGCACGACGACGCCGCGCTCGCCGGCGCCGCGCGCATGGCCGGGTTCTCGGCGTTCCTCGTCAAGCCGGCGACGCAGTCGGCGCTCTACGACGCGATCGCCGGCGTCGTCGAGGACCGCTCCGAGGTCGGCGAACGCGCGCCCGCCGCGCCGCCGCGCGCCGAACGCGTCCTCATCGCCGAAGACAATCCCGTCAATCAGCGGCTCGCGACGCGCCAGCTCGAACGGCTCGGCTTCACGCCGCTGCTCGCGTCGAACGGCGCCGAAGCCGTCGAGATTCATGCGCGCGAGCTGCTCGACCTGATCCTCATGGACGTTCAAATGCCCGTCCTCGACGGCTACGAGGCGACCGCGCAGATTCGCCGCGCCGAGCTGCGCACGCGCTGCCATGCCGTCATCGTCGCGATGACGGCGAACGCGCGCGGCGAGGACCGCGACGCGTGCCTCGCCGCCGGGATGGACGACTACATCGCCAAACCCGTCGGCCTCGCCGACCTGCGCCGCGTGATCGAACGCTGGCTCCCGGCGCCGGCCCCGACCGACGCCGCGGTGGAGTGACCGCCCGGCCCGTCGAACCCTCGGCCATGGCCCTCGCCTACGCGCCTTCGCTCGAAACGACGCCGGTCCGGATCGCACCGCGCTACGAGCACTTCATCGGCGGCCGGTGGGTCGGCTCGACCGGCGGCGAGACGTTCGCGACGGTCAACCCGGCGAACGAAGAGGTTCTGGCGCAGGTCGCGGCCGGCACCGCTGACGATGTTGACCGCGCCGTCGCCGCCGCGCGCACGGCGTACGAGCGCTCCTGGCGGCCGATGCGGCCGGCGGACCGCGCGAAGTACCTGTACCGCATCGCGCGCGCGATCACCGAGCGCTCGCGCGAGCTGGCCGTGCTCGAGACGAAAGACGGCGGCAAGCCGATCAAGGAGTCGCGCGACTTCGACGTCGTCCAGGCCGCGGCGCACTTCTTCTACTACGCGGGCTGGGCCGACAAGCTCCGCTACGCGATCCATGGCGCGACCGACCCGGCGCCGGTCGGCGTCGTCGGCTCGATCGTCCCGTGGAACTTCCCGCTGCTCATGGCGGCGTGGAAGCTCGCGCCGGCGCTCGCGTGCGGCAACACGGTCGTGCTCAAGCCGGCCGAGACGACGCCGCTCACCGCCCTGCTCCTCGCCGAGATCTGCGAAGAAGCCGATCTGCCGCCCGGGGTCGTCAACGTCGTGACCGGCGACGGCCGCACCGGCGCCGCGCTCGTCGGGCACCCCGGCGTCGACAAGATCGCCTTCACCGGCTCGACCGAGGTCGGGAAGATCATCCAGCGCACGGTCGCGGGCACCGGCAAACGGCTCACGCTCGAACTGGGCGGAAAGGCTGCGAACATCGTCTTCGCCGACGCGCCGCTCGACCAAGCCGTCGAAGGCGTCGTCAACGGCATCTATTTCAACCAGGGTCACGTCTGCTGCGCCGGCTCGCGCCTGCTCGTGCAAGAGTCCGTGCACGACGCGCTCGTCGAGAAGCTCGCCGCCCGCATCGAGACGCTGCGCCTGGGTGACCCGCTCGACAAGAACACGGACATCGGCGCGATCAACTCCGCCGCGCAGCACGCGAAGATCACGGAGCTCGTGCGCAGCGGGATCGACGAGGGCGCGGTGCTGCACGAGCAGAGCTGCGCGCTTCCCGCGCGCGGCTGGTATCACCGCGCGTCGTTCTTCACCGGCGTCTCGCAGGCGCACCGCATCGCGCGCGAGGAGATCTTCGGCCCCGTGCTCGCGATCATGACGTTCCGCACCGCGGACGAAGCGATCGAGAAGGCGAACAATACGCCCTACGGGCTCTCGGCCGGCGTGTGGACCGACAAGGGCGCAAAGTCGATGTACGTCGCGCAGCGGCTCCGGGCCGGCGTCGTGTGGTGCTCGACCTTCAACCAGTTCGACCCCAGCTCGCCGTTCGGCGGCTACCGCGAGTCGGGGTTCGGCCGCGAGGGCGGCGTCGCCGGGCTTCGCCCGTACCTGAGCGCTTAGCAAGAAATAGCCCTCCTCTCCGGCAAGTCGCTCGGTCGCTCACCTGTGGAACGACACGACGGCCGCCGAAAGAGCTAGGAGGTGGATCTTTGGCAACGCTTCGCTGACGGGTGGCACGATGCGCTCTTGGCATTTGATCGGGAGCTGCGCATCGTTGCGGCCAACGCTACGGCCGCGGCCGTTTTCGGCGCGCCGTCACCGGAGGCGCTGACCGGGAAGCGTCTGCGCGACGTCTCGGACCGCGCCGCCGCCGTGGTCGACCCGCTCCTCGCGCGCGGCTTCTCGGAGCAGACGCTCTTCGTCGGCGGGCTGCATCCGCTCGAACCCGGCGAGCCGTACAGCGTGATGACGCACCAGATGTACGGCGGCGAGGCGGTCGCGCTCACGCTCCACCGTGAGCGCGACGGGACCTGGGCGACCGACGAGGAGTGGGCGCACCGCGAGCTGGTCTTCGCGAACCGCCAGCTGCAGGCGTACACCGACAACACCTCGCTCGCGTTCGTGCGATGGGACCACGCGTGGCGCGTGCTCGAATGGTCGCCCCGCGCGGCGGCGATGTTCGGCTGGACCTTCGAGGAAGTGCGCGGGCGAACCGGCGAGGAGCTGGGGCTGACCTATCCCGACGACGCGCAGCGGATCGCGGCGAGCACGCGCGAGCTGGCGAGTGGCGGCGGCGTCGCGACGAACGTCTCGGAAAACCGCAACCTCACCAAGGACGGGCGCGTCCTGCACTGCCGCTGGTTCAACTCGCGCATCCCGATCATGGGGTCGTACCAAATCGTCTCGCTCGTCGACGACGTGACCGACCTCGTTCGCACGCGCGCCTCGGCGCTGGAGAACGAGCAGCGCTTCCGCTCGGTCTTCACCAACGCGGCCGACGGGATGATGCTGATGGACCCGGCCGGGATCGTCACGCACGCCAACGCCGCGGCGCAGCGGCTGTTCGGCGCGCCGGCGGGCTCGCTCGTCGGGCGGCCGTACACCGAACTCGTCGCCGAGCAGAGCGCGTGGATCGGGCGCTCGTCGCTCAGCCGCGTCCTACTCGGCGAAACGGTCAGCGAGTCGCTGCCGATGCGCCGCGCCGACGGGACGCCGTTCCCTGCGACGACCTCAACCGCGCCGATTCGCGTCGGCGACCGCATCGCCGGCGCCGTCGCGACCGTGAAGGACATGACCGCGTTCGCGGAAGCGACCGCGTCGCTCGAAGCGAGCGAGGAGCGCTTTCGCTCGCTGTTCGACTACAGCCCGGACGCCATGCTCGCGCTCTCGCTCGACGGGATCGTCACGCGCGCGAACGCTGCCGCCGCGCGCGACTACGGCTACGCGATCGAAGAGGTCGTCGGCCGGCGCGGCACCGATTTGCTCGCCCCTGCCGACGTGCGCGACGCGAACGAAGTCTTCCGGCGCGCGGCGCAAGGCCGCGCCTCGACGATGGAGGTGCGCGCGCTACGCGGCGACGGGACCTCGTTCCCGATCCTCGCGACGCTGATCCCGATCGTCTTCCGCGG
>JAFAMK010000161.1 GCA_019233415.1 Vulcanimicrobiota bacterium | reverse complement strand
TCCGAAGCGCCGCAGGCGCGACACGCTGAAAGCCGGGAAGCCGCTTCCTCGGGACGATGATCGTCGAGCCGGTGCTGAGCCGAACGACGAGCGCGTCATACGCCTTGGCATAACGCGCTTCCACGATCGTCGTCATCTCCTTTGCCGCCGCTCGCGCCCGACGCCCCGCTTCGCGGATCTCAGCGTCCGTCGTCGCGATCCGCGCATCTCTCGTCATTTCTGCATTTCCTTCCACTCTCGTCGGATTGCTGATGGTGCCGATTTCGGCTGTTAGTATAAACCAATCGGTTAGGTTTTGCAAGCCCCCGTTGCCGCGACGAGGGCCGCTGCCATGGCGAGCTTGTGGTCTTGGGTCCATGGTGGGCCGATTGACTTGCGGATTTGGAGGAAGTGAGCGTCGAGGTCTTCGACGTGCATTGCCGCCGCAGCTGACGCGAATACGCTCTTCGCATCGTACCAGTGGACGGGCCACGCGCGGGACTCGGCCGCGGCGGCGAGGGCTTTGCGGTACATCACCCAGTCGGCGACGTTGCGGGCGCGGTAGTCGGTGATGCGCTCGGGAATCGTGGCCGGGAGCGGCGGGCATGTGCGCAGGGCGATACCTTGGATGTGCGGTACTGTCGCCGCCACCGCGTCCAGTGCGAGTGCCGCGTGCTTCTCTGCCGATGCGCGTACTCGCTCGACCAAGGCTACGGCTTCGTCCATCGGGAGTTGTTGCGCTTCGTGATGGTGGGGGATGGCCGGTAGCGCGTCGTCGACGAGTTCGACGCGGCGGCGGTCGAGGAGCGTTCCGTCGGGTGCTACGGTTACGAAGACGGCCCAGCCGCCGTGATCCGAGACGCCGACGAGGGCACCGGTGTTCGCCATCGTCGCGCTAGAGCGGTATGTTGCCGTGCTTGCGGTGCGGGCGGTCTACGCGTTTGTTCGCCAGTACGTCGAGCGCGCGAGACACGGTGCGCCGCGTCTCGGCGGCGTTGATGACGTCGTCGACGTAGCCGCGTTGGGCGGCGATGAACGGGTTGGCGAAGTGATCGGTGTATTCGGCGGCGAGTTCGGCGGCTTTGGCTTCGGGGTTCGGGGAGTCGGCGATTTCGCGGCGGCTGAGGATTTTTACGGCGCCGCCGGCGCCCATGACGGCGATCTCGGCGGTCGGCCAGGCAAAGTTGAAGTCGGCGCGGATGTGCTTCGACGACATGACGTCGTAGGCGCCGCCGTACGCTTTGCGCGTGATGACGGTGATTTTCGGGACCGTTGCTTCGGCGAAGGCGTAGAGCAGCTTCGCGCCGTGCTTGATGATCCCGCCCCACTCCTGGCTCGTTCCCGGCAAGAAGCCGGGCACGTCGACGAAGGTCAGCAGCGGGATGTTGAACGCGTCGCAGAAGCGCACGAAGCGCGCGGCTTTGATCGACGCGTTGATGTCGAGCACGCCGGCCAGGACCTTCGGCTGGTTCGCCACGACGCCGACGCTGCGGCCGCCGATGCGGCCGAAGCCGGTCACGATGTTCTGCGCCCAGAGCGGCTGGATTTCGAAGAAGTCGCCGTCGTCGAGCGTCGGCACGATCGCGTCGAGAATGTCGTACGGCTTGTTGGGCGCGTCGGGGATCAGCGCGTCGAGTTCCGGAACGGTGCGCTGCGGGTCGTCGTCGGTCGGGACGAGCGGTGGATCGTCGAGGTTGTTCGCGGGAATGAACGAGAGCAGCCGCCGGCAGTGGTCGTTCATCTCGTCTTCGTCGGCGGCGGTGAGGTGTGCGACGCCGCTCTTCGTCGCGTGCGTGATCGCGCCGCCGAGCTCTTCGAAGCTGACGTCCTCGCCGGTGACGGTCTTCGTGACGTCAGGGCCGGTGATGAACATCTGCGCGATTCCTTCGGTCATCACCGTGAAGTCGGTGATCGCCGGCGAATAGACCGCGCCGCCGGCGCACGGTCCGGCGACCAGGCTGATCTGCGGGATGACGCCCGACGCCTGCACGTTGCGCCAGAAGATCTCCGCGTAGCCGCCCAGGCTGACGACGCCTTCTTGAATGCGCGCGCCGCCGGAGTCGTTGATTCCGATCATCGGCGAGCCGGTCCGCACCGCCAGGTCCATCACCTTGCAAATCTTCTCGGCGAAGACTTCGCCGAGCGAACCGCCGAGCACGGTGAAGTCCTGCGAGAAGAGGAAGACCTGTCGCCCGTCGACCGTCGCATGGCCGGTCACGACGCCATCGCCGAGAAAGTGGCGTTCTTCCAGCCCGAACGCGGTCGTGCGGTGGACCGCGAAGCGATCCAGTTCGACGAACGAGCCGGGATCGACCAGTGCTTCGATCCGCTCGCGCGCGGTGCGCTTTCCGCGCGCGTGCTGGCGTTCGTTCGCGGCCTCGCCCGCGGGCGCGAGCGACTCGGCGCGCATCCGTTCGAGCCGGCGATACGCGTGGTCGTGCGGCGATTCGGGTTCGGTGGTCATCGCGAGCCGGCTTCTCCGCCGGAGTGCCGGGCCCCGGCGAACCGGGGCCCGAGCGCGTGAGCTGGTTAGCTGAACAGCGGGCCGTTGTTGATTTGGACGTAGCCGGGATACGGCCACGACGCGCCCGCGGTGTTGTGGTGGGTCCAGTCGATCCCTTGCGAGCTGGCGTTGTCGTAGTAGAAGCGGCCGTGGACGACGGCGTAGTCGCCGACGTTCACGGTGAACTCGCCCATCACGTCGATGTTGCAGACCGCCTCGACGCTGTCACCGCTCGCGACCTGCACGTAGAAGTACTTGTGCAGCCCGCTCGAGGTCGTCTTCTCGGGCAGCACCTGCGTGACGGTGCCGCAGATCGTCACCTCGGTGTAACCCGACGGGTGCGACGCCTGCAGCGTCAGGAAGCTCGCGTCGTTGCACGCGGACGGCGTCGGATAGCCGGAAGGCACCGGGGTCGGTGTCGTCCCCGGTGTCGGCGTCGCCGTCGGTGCCGGAGTCGGCGTGCGCGTCGGAGTCGGGGTCGGCGTGGGCGTGCGAGTCGGCGTCGGCGTGCTGCCCGGCGTCGGGGTCGCGGTCGGAGTTGGGGTGGGTGTGCCGCCCGCGGTCGGCGTTGCGGTCGGAGTCGGCGTCGCCGTCGGACGCGCCGTCGGGGTCGGGGTGGGTGTTGCGGAACCGGCCCACGCGACATCGTCGACGTACTGGACCATGTTCCAGCCGCTCGCGCCGTTGCCGTGGACGCCGAAATAGACATAGACCGTCTGGCCGGCATACGCGCTCACGTCGTACGTGCGCTGGGTCCAGCCGCCGGTCGACGCGACGGTGTAGAGGTTGTCCAGGACGTTGCCGCTCGCGTCGAGCAGATCGGCTTCCTGATAGGCGTACTTGGTCGAGGTCTCGTTCGTCGACTGCTTCGTCCAGAACGTCAGCGTGCCGCCGGTGGGGACGACGACGCTCTGGCAGACGCCGGCGTCGCCGTTCGGCTCGCTCGACGTGCTCCCGGACTGCTCGGCGTACGTGCCGCTGTGAACGACGCTCGTCTCGATCGACGCGTTGACGTCGCCGCACTGCTGCCAGTTCGCAAAGCCGCCGCTTTCGAAGCCGCCGTCGACGAGGTTGCCGCTCGCGTCGAGCACGCGGCGGCCGCTCGGGTTGTGGCTGACGTTGACGTGCCGCTGTGCCGCGACGGGCTGGCGCGGCGATGTTGACCCGGTAGGCGTGACCGAAGAACCGCCGGTGCATCCGGCGACGACGATGGCGAGCGCGAGGCTCGCGGAGAACACCCGAAACTGCAAAGGTACCTCCGATCGAATGTAAGCGGGCTCGAGGCCCCGCCGGAGGATACGGGTCCGTTCTTATCGGCCCTTTAAGGGAGCGATCACATTCTCAGGAAATATGGTCGACCAGCGATCTCTTCGCTAGGAAGCGCCTGTCAGGCACCGATTCCATCGGCGATGAGGTCCGGACCGATGTCGAGCTGCGCGCGGTCGATGACGAGCGCCGGGCGCTGCGGCACGGTGACGCGCGGGCGCAGCCGGCGCCCGCCGCCGGTGACGTTCAGCAAGACGGTCTCGTCGGGCGCGATCGCGCCCGCGCGCACCGCGTGGGCGAGCGTCGCCGTCGCCACGCCCGCGGCCGGTTCGACGTCGATCCCTTCCAGCTCGGCGAAGAGCGTCATCGCGGTCGCCATCTCGTCGTTGGTGACCGCGAAGGTGCTGCCGTTGCTCGCCGCGAGCGCCTCGCGCACGCCGCCGGCCGCCGCGTACGGCGGCGCGGGGTTGCCGAGGACCGACGCGGCGATCCGGCGTTGGCGCTCGCGCGCCTCGGCCGGCGTGATCTCTGCGAGCGTTGCGGCGCGGCGGTCCCAGGCGTCGTGAATCGGCGTGAACGGCGCGTTCTGGCCGAGGACGAGCCGCGGCAGATGCCGGCCGAAGCGGCCGTCGCCGATCAGCCGCAGCGCAGCCTCGTGCGCGGCGAGCGCGCCGGCCGCGCTCCCGACCGCCTGCACGTACGCGCCGGGGAGCGCGCCGATCGCGTCGGCGGCGGAGAGCATGATCGTCCCCATCCCGTCGCGGCGCCCGACGTTGCGGACCCCGCCTTCGGCCACGTAGCCGTCGCGGGCCGCGAGCCGCTTGGCGAGCGCGATCGCGTCCTCGTAGGTTCCGTCGGCGATCGCGACGATGCGGACCGACGGGCCGACGCGCACGAGGCCGGCCAGCGCGTCCCAGGCGTCGAGCGGGATCACGATCAGCACCGGCAGGTCGGTTTCGGTCGCGATCGACGCGAACGCGGCGGCGGTATTTCCGGCGGACGAGACGACGATCGTTCGGCGCTCGCCGGGCGCGAGCCGCGCCAGCACGGCGACGGCCTCCAGCTCCTTGAAGGTCGCGGTCGCCAGCGTCGCGCCGCGGTCGGGCCACCAGCCGTTGAACGCGATCCAGAGGTCGCGCAGCCCGAGGTGGCGGCCGAGGCGCTCGCCGCGGAAGACCGCGGTCCGCGCGCCGGTCACGATCGTCCGGCTGCGCGGCAGCCACGATGCGAAGCGCGCCATCGAGGTGTCGTGCGGCGCGCGGCTCAGCTGCTGCGGGTAGACGCTGCGCAGCAGGGCCGGCGGGTGCGGCTGGTCGCAGTCGAGCCGCACGCCGTCGTCGTCGTACGTCGTCCCGCACGCGCAGCAGCGCAGATGGTACTCTCTCGCCGAGCCGGCCACTCCCTAAGGATCGGCAGGCGTGGGCGGACCCGCTAGCTCGCTACCAGATTCCTAGCGCGAGCTTCACGTCTTCGCTCGCCATCGTGCGCGGGTCCCACGGCGGGTTGAAGGTGATGTCGACGGTCGCCGACTTGACGCCCTCGACCCCCTCGACCTT
>JAFAMK010000130.1 GCA_019233415.1 Vulcanimicrobiota bacterium | reverse complement strand
GCGCGCTCGCCGAGCTGATCGGACACTACACCTTCGGCCGCTACACCGGCGTGATCGAGAACCAGACCGGACCGTTCTGGTACTACCTGCCGGTGCTGATCCTCGGCTTCTTCCCCTGGATCGCGTTCGTGCCGGCCGCCGCCGCGGCGGCGTGGCGCGAGACGTCGCAGCGCGACGGTGCATTCGCGCGGCTCGCGATCGTGTGGACCGTCGTGCCGCTGTTGTTCTTCAGCTTCGCGAGCACGAAGCTACCGAACTACGTCGCGCTGCTGCTTCCCGCGCTCGCGATTCTCGTCGCGCTGTGGTTCGAGCGCGTGCGTGCCGGCGCGGACCATCGCGCGGCGATCGTCTCGGCCGCGACGATCCCGGTTTTCGTCGGGCTGGTCGCGTTCGCGATCGGTGCGTTCTCGCGCAGCAACCGGCTCGACCTCGACCTCGCGGCGGTGAACCAGCAGCTGGTTTTTCTCGGCGTCGCAATGCTGGTCGGCTCGATGCTGACCGTCCTCGCGATTTCGCGCAAACAGAGCGCGGAGTGGGCACCGTACGTTCTCGCGCTGACCAGCGGGGGGCTCGTGCTGTTCATCGCGCTGATCGCCGAACCCGTGGCCGAGCCGCTCAAACCGATCCCACCGATCGCGAGCGCGATCGACGCGAGCCGCAAGCCCGATGACGCGATCGCGATCGGCGGCGTCAGCGGCGGCAACGCGCTGATCTTCTACACGGTCCCGCCGGTCCGCGACATCAAGAACAACGCCGGCTTCGTCTCGACGATCTGCGCGACGGACGCCGTCTGGGTCGTCACTCGCCCACAAGACGCCGGCCGCCTCGCCGACCTCGCGCGCTCGCTCCACCGCACCGCCGACGTCGTCATGGAAACGCCGTCAGCGCAGCACCCCCGCGCCGCGCTGATCCACGTCGGCGGCCCCACCTGCCCCCGCGGCTGAACGGGCTATTTGACCGCGGTGACTTGGGCTTGGGTGACGGTGCTGGCTTTGTTGCCCCAGGCGTTGCGGATGTAAGTGATCACGTCGCCGATCTGCTTGTCGCTGAGCGTGCCCTTCCACGCCGGCATCTGGCCGTTCCAGTCCTGGCCCTTCACGGTGATGTGACCGCTCAGACCGTTCTTGACGATCGTGATGACCTTCTTCGGATCGCCGAGCACGACGTCGTTGCCGGCGAGCGGCGGCGCGACGCTCGCCGTTCCGGTTCCGGTCGCGCCATGACAGCCGGCGCAGTTGTTCGTGTACGTGGTGGCGCCGCTGCCGGTCGTCGCCGGGCTCGAGCCGGTATTCGACGACTCGGTGCTAGCGGTGCCGTTCGGGCCGGTTTGGACCGAGCCGTTGCCGGTTACGGCAAGGGCGGCCGGCGCGTTGGGGCCGATCAGGTTGTGCGCGAGCTGCTGGTTGACGACGTTCGACTGGCCGACGAAGCTCAGCGCGATCGCGCCTGCCATCACGGCGGCGGTGACGCCGAGAACCCACGGGCGGCGCGAGAGCCGGCGCGACGGGTTGCGGTCGACGAACGGCAGGATGACGAGCAGCACGATCAGCAGCGTCGGCCCGATGATCGTCGCGAAGAGCGTCGCGACCTGCACGATCGCGGGCGGGAAGTTGCCGACGACGTCGAGCAGCGCGTAGAGCGCGAGGAAATACCAGGCCGGGTACGGGACGAACGTCGCGTTGTTCGGATCGGCCTTGTCGTCGAGCGGAACCGGAGCGAAGACCGCAAGCGCGACGATGATCACGAACATCGCGAACGAGAGCACGGTGTCCATGAACATCTGGTCCGGCCAGAAGCGGCCGGGCTTGAGCTTCGGCGCCTCGTCGATCGGCGGACCGGCCGGACCGTTGTGGCGGAAGATCATCAGGTGCATTCCGACGAGACCGACCAGCAGCGCCGGCATCAGCCAGACGTGGATGCCGAAGAAGCGGTTGATCGTGAGCGTCCCGATCCCGCTGCCGTCCTGTAAGAAGTTCAGTACGGCGGGCCCGAGGATCGGCGCGTTGCCGGAGATGTTGATCGCGACGCGCGAGGCGAGCAGCGCGTTGAGGTCCCACGGCAACAGGTAGCCGGTCAGCCCGAGGACGAGCGTGACGATGAACAGCAGCACGCCGACGATCCACTGCAGCTCCCGCGGCTTCTTGTAGGCTCCCCACAGCAGCACTTGCAGCAGGTGCATCGCCATGAACGCGATCATCGCCGACGCGCCCCAGTAGTGAAGCGAGAGGACGAGGTGTCCGGCCGGAACCTTCTCGATGAGGAACTTCGTCGACTCCCACGCCGTCGCGCTCGACGGCGAGTAGTAGAAGCACAGGAAGATGCCGGTCGCGATCTGCAGGATCATCGCGAACAGCGTCGCGCTGCCGAACGCGTACCAGTAAGAAGCGCCGCCGGGGACGTCCTCGGTGAGGAAGTCCTTCGTCATCGAGACGATTCCGGTGCGCTGATCGAGCCAGTTCAGCATGCTCGTCTTTCCCCTATCCGACCTTTTGCACGATGAGCTGCGGCGAGTTGAACTTGTACTCGATCCACGTGATCTGCACTTTGCCCTGGTACTCGCGCAGCGGCAGCGGGTCGAGCCCGCGCAACGCGGGGCCGGCCTCGTGCTTGCCGAGCTCGCTGTAGACCGAGCCGTGGCACGGGCACAGGAATTTGTTCTGCTGCTGGTTCCAGGCGTACTTGCAGCCGAGGTGCGGGCAGATCGGGCTGAAGATGACGAATCCCATGTTGACCGCCGGGTACGGCAGCTTGTCATCGCCGGTATAGAGCTCGGGGCGTTCGGCCTTGAGCTGGTCCTCGGTCGCCTTCACGCCCCAGACGAATTCGTCGAGGTCGGCGCCGCCCAGGTACCCGTTCTCTTCGTGGACGTGGAAGGTGATCCGAACCGGCTGGTTCGTCGCCTTCTTGAACGCGTCGGCCTCGTCCGGGCTCAGCGAGGACCACTGGTCGTTCGACGCACCGGCCGCCGGGAAGAGCGAGGCGACCAGCGGAACCGCGATGCCCAGGCCGATCACGCCGCCGAGCGCGATGACGGCGTTGGCCATGAAGGTGCGCCTGCTCTGTTCGTCCGGCGTGCCGGGGTCCTTATAGGCCTCTGCGTGAGCCACGATCTCTCCTCGAAGAAATAGACGGCGCGGCGCGCCAGGATGTGACGGTCCGCGCGAACCAGTGTAGGCGACTGGCCGACAAAACTCGCGTACCTTCGTAGGAATCGCGAGCGGTCCCCCCGGGCCGGACCGGGAAGAGTGTGGTGTGAACGATCAGCAACTGCACGAGCGGATCGAGGCTCTGGTCGCCGAGGAGCACGGCTTGCTCGAAAAGGGTGGAACCGTGTCATCCGCCGAGCGCGAGCGGCTCGGGACGATCAACGTCCAGCTCGACCGGCTCTGGGAT
Source organism: Vulcanimicrobiota bacterium (assembly GCA_019233415.1). Taxonomy (GTDB): domain Bacteria; phylum Vulcanimicrobiota; class Vulcanimicrobiia; order Vulcanimicrobiales; family Vulcanimicrobiaceae; genus Vulcanimicrobium. Next base: position 8,584 of record JAFAMK010000130.1, on the reverse strand, counting down.
CTGCTGCGCCAGCGGCGGGCGCGTGTCGAGTTCGGCCAGGACCCGAGCACCGCGCACGAGCGCAGCGCCGAGACGGTCGAGAAGTACCTGCAGTAGCGGCTTCCGTCAGAAGCGGCGCGGCGGACGCGGTCCGCTGCCGCCGGGGCCGCCCGGACCACCGGGTCCGGGGCCGAAGCGGCGCGGCTTCTTCGGCGGGCGTTCCGCCGCGACTTCGAGCGTGATCGTCTTGTCTTGCAGCATCGTGTTGTTCAGCGCTTCGATCGCGGCGCGCGCCGCATGTGCGCTCGGCACGAAGACGTAGGCGATCCCTTTGCGGCGGCGCGTGCGGCGGTCGCGCGGAAGCGCGATCCGCTCGGGGTCACCGCCGAACGGCGCGAACAGCTGCGCGATCTCGGTGCTCGAAACACCCTTCGCGATCCCGCGCACGAGTAACCGAACCTCGGTATGCCGTTCCACCCCACGGCGCTTTCACGACGTGGGGCCCGGCGTCCTATCCCTTGGCCAGCGCGGGATGGTCCTTCCACAGCGGCATCGAGCGCATGTACTCGCGCGCGCGCCGCTCGGCTTCGGCGCGGTCGACGCCGTCGCGCCGGACCGACCACTGCACGTTGCGCTCGAGGCGCTCCGCGAAGTCCTGCAGCGTCCCGTCGGCGTTGCTGCAGTGTTGGCAGTGCCGGCTGTGCGGATCGCCGGGGGCATGGTCCGCGTCGGTTTTCATCGGGTAGCCGCAGCTCTCGCAGGTCGTCATTCGGATAGCTCCTCACCCGCGCGCACGAGCGCGCGCAGCCCGCGGACGAGCGCGTCGCGTTCGTCCGCCGTCATGCGCGCGAGTGCGGCGCGCAACGCGTCGTCGGCCAAGACGCTCGGCGCGCGCTTCGCGCGCCGTTCGCCCTGCACGGTCAACCCGACGAAGACGCGGCGCGCGTCACGGTCGTCGCGCATCCGTCCCACGTAACCCTTCGCTTCGAGCCGGTCGACGAGTTCGCTCGCCGTCGACTTCTTCGCGCCCGAAGCGTCGGCGAGCTCGCCGAGCGTCGACGGTCCCACCGACGCGAGATGCTGCAGAATCCACAGCATGCGTGAGGTAAGGTCCGTGCCCGGAAGACGCTGTTTCGAGCCGTGAAAACGATGGTAGACCGCGGGGTACAGACGCGCCACGTCGGCCGTGATGCCGTCGAGATCGTTCGTCACGAACCATTCTACCTCCGAACCGCGCGCGCGTCAATCCAGGACGTTCCCAGGGTCGTGGGGCAAAACCGAAGCCTCATGCGTGCCTTTCTCGTCGGCGTCATCGCCGCAGTCGTCGTCATCGTCGGCGCGCTCGTCGCGGCGATTGAAACCGGTCGGGTCCCGGCCCGCGCGGACGGTCCTCTGATGTTCGGTGAGCGCTGGGCGGCGAACACCGCGCTCAAGGCGGCGATCGCGCGCGAGGAGCCGCAGCCGCCCTATCCCTTCACGCAGACCGACGCGGACATCGCGCAAGGCGCGCGCCTCTACGTCCAAAACTGCGCGGTCTGCCACGGCACCGCGAACACGACACCGAACGCGATCGCGCGCGGGATGGGCGTCCGTCCGCCGCAGTTCGCGACGGACGACGTCATGGACGACCCCGAGGGCGAGACCTACTGGAAGGTCGAGCACGGCATCCGCTTCACCGGAATGCCCGCGTTCTCGCCGGCCCTCGACGAGAAGTCGATCTGGCAGATCACCTACTTCATGAAGCGCGCCCCCGACCACCTCACCGGCGAAGCCCAATCCATCTGGGAAAACCCGTCGCAAGTTCCCCCGCCCACGCCGATGCCGTCGTTGCCGCCGAAGCCCGGCCAAGGCAAGTAGCGGCGTCGTCCCGTTGTCGTGGCGGCTTATTTGAGCGTCGGCATTGTCCGTTTGATGAATTGATCGAATAACGGGACCGTGAATGCGACGTCGCCATACGCAGGCCCATAGATCATCCCCTTCGAGATAAGCTTGCCGCGTATCGGACCGACCGTGGTGACCTTTGCGCCGTATTTCGTCGCTACGTCACCGGATCGGTGCGGACCGGCGCCCAGTTCTGCCATCGCGCGAAGATAGCGCTTTTCACTTGGTGTCAAGCGATCGAAGCGCACGCGGAAGAAGCTCTCATCGAGGCGCTTGATTGCACGATCTGATGCACTCACAACGTCATCGCGTGTTATCTTAGAAGCGTTCGCGATATTCCATGCATGATACGCCCACTCTTGAACAAAATAAGGATAGCCTTGCGTGATGCGGACGATTTCGTCGAGGGCTCGCGGCTCAAACTCGACGTATTCCCGTCGCGCGGGCTCCTCGACGGCTCGACGAGCATCCGCTGGAACGAGCGGGCCGACCGTAGGGTAGTCGAAGAGCCGTTCAGCATAGGACTTCGCTCTACCGGCGAGCCCGAGTATTGGTGGAAGGCCGGCGCCGACGAGCAGCACGGGAAGATTACGCTGCGAGGCGCGATGCACTGCCATGATCAGCGCGCGGAACTCGGGTTCGTCCAGATATTGGAGCTCGTCGATAATGAGGGCCACCGCTGTATTCCGAGATTGGGCCGCGTCGCCGAGCGCAACGAACAACTGTGCAAGGTCGGCATCTAGGTCGCCGCTATCGGCGGTTCCAACTTCAGGATCTACATCGAGACCGAGCTCGATCTCGCCAGCGTGTACGCGAATCGAACTCACAAAGCTCCGTAGAACCCGTAGGCCGCGTTTGACCGCTTCGCTCAATGGCCCAAGTCGGTCGAGTTCATAAAGAACTCGTCGCATTTCAGGAATCAGAACGCCCGCGAGCGTCTTGTCCTCATCCACCTCGATCATCGCTGTTTTGAAACCGGCCTCACGGGCTAGTTCATCGACGCGGTTTAGGAGAACAGTTTTGCCAACGCCGCGCAGACCGACGAGGATAAAGCTCTTATGAGGCAGCCCTCGACGCTTGCGCTCTAGGGCTATGCGAGCGTCGGAAATCAGCGCTTCGCGGCCAGTGAGCTCGGGAGGTGGGGTTCCAGCGCCTGGGCCGTAGGGGTTTCGAACAGGGTCCATCCCCTGTCATTATGACGAGCTTATACTCTTATGTCAACATATGAGTATAAGTAAATAAGCTCGCTACATCTTATACGAGTGGAGGCCGCTGATCCAGATGTTCACGCCGAGATAGCAGAACATGATGGTGATGAAGCCGAAGACGCTCACGAGCGCAGTGAACGTGCCGCGCAACTGTGGGCGCGTGTGCAAATGCATGTAAGCGGCGTAGACGATCCACGAGAGTAGCGCGGCGGTTTCTTTCGGGTCCCACTGCCAGTAGGCGCCCCAGGCTTCTTTCGCCCACATCGCACCTGTGATGATGCCGAGCGAGAGCAATGGCAGGCCGACCGCGATGATGCGGTACTGCAGCACGTCGAGCCGCGCCAGCGACGGTAAGCCCGCGAGCCACTGTGCGGTCGCGTCACCGGCGGCGGCCGCGTCGGCGATCGCCGGTGTGTCGGTGCGCGTGATCCCCGGTGCCGTCGCGGCGTACGCGTGCATCGCGACGTCGAGCGACGGGCCGCCCGCGCCGGCAGCGGCGCCGCGCACCGTTGCGCCGCGCGCGCGGTAGCGGCTCTCGGCCCAGGCTTTGAACAGGTAAATCACCGAGACGCAGAACGCGACCATGAACGACGCGTACGCGCTGATGACGATCGGGACGTGAATCTTGATCCAGTACGACTGCAGCGCCGGGACGGCGGGCATATAGCCTTCGTTCCACGTCGTCGCGTAGCCGAGCGCGATCGCGGCGAGCGCGAGCACGGGGCCGCCGACGAACGCGAGGTCGTAGCGCAGCGCGAAGAGCAGGAAGATCGCAACCGCGACGGCGCTGAACAGCGAGAGCGACCCGTACAAGTTCGTCAGCGGCCATACGCCGGTCATCCACCAGCGCGCGCCGAGTTCCGCGAACTGCGCGACGCAGCCGACCACCGCGAGCGGTATCCCGATCGCGCGCAGCACCGGCGTGCGCAGCAGGAAGTGCGCGAACAGCACCAGCGCGCCGGTCACGTACGCCGCGATCCCGACGACGAGCAGAATTTGGTCGATCAGCTGTCTGGTAGGGTCCATGATGCTCCCTAGAGTGCGCTCCCGAGCGCAGGTACGGGCGCGGCCTCGTGAACGTCCGCAGTCGCTTCGCTGCGCCGTAGCGCCTCGACGATCTCGCGGAAGCGGTCCTCGAAGACATCGTAGCCTTTGACCGTCGTCGCGGCAATGCCGACCGTGCTGCCGGCGCCGTCGGACGGGCGCACGAGCACGAACAGCCGCGCCGGCAGGAAGTAGAACGAGATGCACAGGCCGGCGAGCAGCACGAACGCGCCGAGCCCGACGACCACCATGCCCGGGTCGTAGCGGTACTGGAACCCCGAGTACAGGATGTAGCGGCTCGCGGTGAGCTTGTAGCCGGCACCGAGGTCCAGCGGTTCGCCGAGCGCCATCAGCGCGCTCCCGGACGGCCGGTCGCCGTCGAACGCCTGCACGACGACGCCGGGATCGTTGGGACGCGGGTCGGCGCCGGGCTGGCCGGTGACGCGGTCGATCGTCCCGACGAAGCGCGTGTACTGGATCGCGCGCGAGGTCCCGTCGATCAGGAAGCCTTCGCCCTCCTTCAGCGGATGGTCGGCGACGGGGATCGTGCGCCCGTCCTTGGTCAGCTGGAAGTCGATCGCGAAGCCGTACGAGGCCTGGTAGATCAGCGTTCCGTCCGCGTCGTAGGGCTGGTTCACACGGATCACCGCTTCGTGCGGCGTGCCTTGGCGGTCGGTGACCGTCGCGTTCGAGACGTAGTCGATCGGCTGGTAGACGACCCCGCTCTTCGTGCGGACCGGGTCGATGCGGTACGCGAAGCGGTGCAGGTCGACGCGCACGCCGTTCTCGGGGATCGTCGCCGTTTGGCCGCTGAGCACCGAGAACTGGCCGCTGTAGCCCTTCGCCCAGTAGATCGTCGTCCCGATCGCGATCACGACGAAGCCGACGTGCGCGACGAGGACGCCGCGCCGCGCCCAGTTGCTCTTGTCGGCGAAGGTCCACTCCGTTCCGCCGAACTCGCGTTTGCGAACCTGCCAGCCGCGCTCGGCGAAGAACGCCGCGATTCGCTCGCGCACGCTCGCCGGATCGCCCGCGACGCGCACCTGCGCGTGCAGCGGGATCGCGTCGATCTTGACCGGGTTCAGGCGCGGGATGCGGCGCGGAATCACCTTGGTGAACGTCGCCGCGGTCATCGAGCACAGGATGAGCCCGAGCACGCCGATGTACGCGGGGCTGTGGTAGATGTTGTCGAGGTCGAGCCGCACGATCAGCCGCGCGATCGGCGGCGCGTACGCGCCGGCGTAGAACGCCGCGTCCTTCCCCTGCTCGATCACCACGCCGATCAGCGTGAGGAACGCCCACGTCGCGAGCAGCGAGACGCCGAACGGAATGTTCGCGAACAGCCGGATCAGGTCGGTGACTGCGCGTCTTCCCGCTTCCACCGTTTCTCCATGAAGACGATCAGCCAGATCGAAATTTCGAACAGCACGTACATCGGCGCGGCGATCAGCGTCATCGTGACCGGGCTGCCGTCGGGCGCGAGCACCGCGCCGGCGACCAGCATCGCGAACCCGATGTACTTGCGATATTTCCGCAGCAGCATGCTGTTCACGAGGCCGATGCGCGCGAGGAGCAGCATGACGACCGGCGTCTGGAAGACGATCGCGAAGGCCAGGAAGAGCAGCAGGATCAGGTTCAGCGTCGACTCGATCCCGTACGTCGGCACCGCGATGCTCGACGTAATCGTTTCGAGCGCGCCGACGACGCGCGGCAGCACGAGGAAGTGCGCGAACGCGATCCCGAGCAGCGCCAGGAAGAACGACGGGGCGACGTACGAGTAGACGGCCTTGCGCGTGCGCGGGTGCACGGCCGGGACGACGAACATCCACAGCTCGTACAGGATCACCGGCAGGCCGAGCACGATCGCGCCGTAGATCGCGCACTTGAAGATCGCCCAGACCGCATCGGCCGGGCCGAACGCGTGGAGCTGGACCTTCCCGAAGTAGAGCTGGGTCAGACGCGGGATCGCCCACTGCGCCGGCCACAGCAGCAGCACCGCGAGGCCGAGGACGGTGACGATGCAGACGAACAGCCGGTTCCGCAGCTCCCGCAGGTGCTCCGTGAACGGCATCTCCTTCTGGTCCCACTCGACCTCGCGCGCGCGCGTCTCCTCGTCGAGCGGCGGGCGCTCCGCGATCACGCGCTACTGAGGCGGTCGGGCGATGCTCGTCGGGCCCGGAGCGCCGGTCTGCGGGTCGGGGACGATGGTCGTCTGGCCGACCCCGCTCGGCGCGGTCGCGGCTTCGACGGTGCTCCCTTCGCTGCCGGCGCGGCGGCGCGCTTCGTCGCGCGCTCGCTCGGCGGCGATGTCGGCCTCGGCCTGGCCGACCATGAACTCTTTCTTCGCCTGACCGGCGGAACGCGCCAGCTTCGGCAGCTTGTCGGCGCCGAAGACGAGGATCGCGACGCCGACGACTGCGGCGATTTCGATGGGTGTGAACATTGAGGTCTCCGGATTATGAGAGCAGGGCGTCGGCGAGCGCGGCGAGCTCGGTGCGGGCGGGAGCGGAGCCGAGCGGTGCGAGTGACTGCTTTGCCCGTTCGACGTACGCCGCGAGGACGGCTTCCGTCTCGGCCAGGCCGCCCTGGGCGGCGATCCCGCTCACGATGCTCGCGATCCGCTCGCGCGTGACGTCACCCTGCGCGAAGAAACGTTCGACGTCCGAGCGGAATTCCCGATCGCCGGACTCCAGGGCCAGGACGAGCGGAATTGTCATCTTCCGCTCACGCAGGTCGTTGCCGACCGGCTTGCCGATCGCCGCCTCGTCGGCGGTCAGGTCGAGCAGGTCGTCGCGCATCTGGAACGCGATCCCGAACGCGGTCCCGAAGTCGCGCAGCGCCTTGACCGCGAACGGCGAACCGCCGGCGGCGAGCGCGCCGCACTCGGCCGAGGCCGCGAACAGCGAGGCGGTCTTCTTGGCCGCGACCTCGACGTAGGCCGCGCGGGTCGTCCCCAGCTCGCCGAGCGCCCGCAGCTGGAGAACCTCACCGTCGGTGATGTCGGCCAGCGTCGCGCTCAGCACGTGCGGGATCGGCGCGGGATAGCCGGCCGTGACGTTCTTGAAGATCCAGGCGAACAGGTAGTCGCCGGCGAGGACGCTGATCCGGTTCCCGAAGTCGACCGCGGTCGCGTTGACCCCGCGGCGGGTCTCGGCGCCGTCCACGACGTCGTCGTGGATCAGCGTCGCGACGTGGATCAGCTCCATGAACGCGGCGAGCCGCAGGTGGTCCTCGCCCCTCGCGCCGACCGCCTCGGCGGCGAGCAGCGTGAAGCGCGGCCGCAGCCGCTTCCCGCCGGCGGCCAGCATTCGCCGGATCGCCTCGGTGATGAGGTCGTTGTCGGTGACGAACGAGGTGCGGAAGTACTCGTCGATCAGCGCCGTGCGGTCGCGGCCGGCCGGCGCGCGGTCGAGCATCAGGCCGTCCCCACGTGGATCGCGATCGCGCCGAAGCCGAGCCGGATCGTGCGCACGTCGGCGAACCCCGCGGTGCGGAAGCGCTCGGCTAGCCCGGCGGCGTCGGGGAAGTTCGTCAGCGAGTTCGGCAGGTAGCGGTAGGCGGTCTTCGAGCCGCCGACGAGGCCGCCGACGAGCGGGACGATCCCGTAGAAGTAGAGCCCGAACAGCCGCCGCACGAGCGGGTTCGCGGGCTTGGTGACGTCCAGGTTCACGAAGCGCGCTCCCGGGCGCAGCACCCGGCGCGCCTCGCGCAGCGTCCCGACCACGTCGACGACGTTGCGCAGCGAGAAGCCCATCGTCGCGCCGTCGAACGTGCCCTCTCGAAAGGGCATCGCCATCACATCCCCTTGCACGAACCGGGCGACGCCGCGAGCTTCCCGCCGCGCGCGAGCGGCGGCGCGTTCGAGCATGGGCTCGCAGAAGTCTATTCCCGTCACCGTCAGCGTGCGGTCGTGTCGCAGCAGACCGAAGACCAGGTCCCCGGTGCCGCAGCAGCAATCGAGGATTTCGCCGTGTTTGCGCGGCGCAAGGAGGGCGATCGCGCGTCGGCGCCAGCGCTCGTCCTGCCGGACCGTGAGTATGCGATTGGTCAAATCGTAGCGCGGAGCGATGGTTGCGAACATCTCGCGGACGAAGACGGCTTTTCCGCTCGCGGGCGGTTCTCGCGTTGAGCTCATGCTTTGCGGCCCTGCTTCCAAGGCTAGCGGACCCGGGCCTGTGTCGTGATAGCGGCGTGTGTTCACGCTCAGCACGACCGACGCCATCGTCAGCGGCCTCTCGAGCGCGAAGAAGATCGAGGCGCACGCGTACACGCTGCACGGGCACGTGTTGCACGCGCTCGAGGCCGCGGCGCGCCGCGGGGCGCACGTCGTCGTGGAGTTGGAACGTCGGCCGTTCGACAACCCGCGCCTGGCCGAGGAGAACAAGCGCGTGGTCGAGGAGATGCGGGCCGCCGGCGCCGACGCGCGGCTTGCGGATCCCGTGCACGCCAAGTCGGTGATCGAAGATGGCGTC
>JAFAMK010000125.1 GCA_019233415.1 Vulcanimicrobiota bacterium | reverse complement strand
CTCCGGGTCGTTGACATGGAAGACAAACAGCGGCGGGTGCGTCTGCGGCTGCGAGACGTACAGCACCTTCAGCGGCTTGCCGGACTGAATCGGCGGCGGGTGCGCGAGGACCGCGTCGCGCACGACCGCGTTCAATTTCGCGGTCGGAATGCGGCGGTCGAGGTTCTCGCCGACCTTCTCGACGAGCGGCATGAGGCTCTGCAGCCGCCGTTTCGTCAGCGCCGAGAGGAACGTCACCGGCGCGAACGACGCGAACGGGAGCTGCGCGTGAATCTCGTTCGCCAACTCGTTCTGGCTGTACTCGCCCAGCTCGCGCACGAGGTCGTACTTGTTGCCGACGATGATCAGCGCCTTGCGCTCCTCGAGCGCGATCCCGGCCAGGCGGCGGTCCTGGTTCGTCGGCCCGCGCATCGCGTCGATCAGCAGGATCGCGACGTCGCAGCGCGCGATCGCCTTCAGCGAGCGCAGCGACGAATAATACTCGATCTTGCCGTGCTGGTTCGCCTTTTTGTAGACACCGGCGGTGTCGATCAGCCGGAACGAACGGCCCTTCCAGGTGAAGAGCGTGTCGATCGCGTCGCGCGTCGTGCCGGGCACGTCGGAGACGATCGCGCGCTCTTCGTTCAGCAGCGCGTTGAGCAGCGACGACTTGCCGACATTGGGCTGGCCGATCAGCGCGAGCGCGAGCTCGGGTTCGTCGAGGCGCGTCGGGTCTTCGGGCGGGAGCCGCTCGACGATCGCGTCGAGCAGGTCGCCCGTGCCCTCGCCGTGGAGCGCCGAGACGCCGACGGGTTCGCCGAAGCCCAGGCCGCTGAACTCAGCGTGGATCGACGCGGCGGCCTTCGGCGACTCGATCTTGTTCGCGACCAGGATCACCGGCTTGCGCGTGCGGCGCAGGATCGACGCGACGTCGTCGTCGGCGGCGAGCAGTCCGTCCTGCGCGTCGACGACGAAGACGATCACGTCGGCGTCGCGCGCCGCCGAGTCGGCCTGCGCGCGCGTTCCCTGCGCGATCGCGTCCTCCGGATCGAACTCCGTTTCGATGCCGCCCGTGTCGACCAGCGTGAAGGTGCGGTTGCGCCATTCGGCCAGCGCGTAGAGGCGGTCGCGCGTGACGCCGGGCGTGTCCTCGACGATCGCGAGCCGCTGGCCCAGGAGGCGGTTGAACAGCGCGCTCTTCCCCACGTTGGGACGGCCGACGACCGCCACGGTCGCCGGGCGCACACGTAAGGACGATGCGAGGGCTTCGGACATGACCGCCCAAGGTTCCATTGATATGCTCCGTCGCCTCGCGGCGGTTGCCGCATGGGCGGTGTTCCTCGCGGCCGTGCCGACCGGCTCCCTCTACGTGACGACCCTCCCGAGCGGCGCCGACGTCTGGGTGGACGGGACGTACGTGGGGCGGAGCCCGCTGGTCCTCGACGCGCTCGCGACCGGCCATCACGCGGTCGGGATCACGAAGACGGGCTGGGACCCGCTGCAGCTCGACGTCAGCGTAGTCGCCGGGCAGACGACCCTCAGCTCGACCCGCCTGGCGCAGGCGCAGACGGGCGTCCGCCCGGCGCTCGGCTCGATCGCACTTCACGGCGAGGAGGCCGACGCGACCTACCTCGACGGGGTGCCGGTCAGCCCTGCCAAGGACGGGACGTACGTGGCCTCGGCCGGGACGCACCGGCTCGTCGCCCGCACCGCGCACGGCCGGCTGACCCGCTCGGTGACCGTCTGGCCGCAGACGCGGACCGACGTGCTGCTCCAGCCCGACACGGAGCCGCCGCGGCCGAGCGTCGTCGCGCCGGCCGAGGACTACGTCCCGCGCACCGCGATCCGGCTCGACGGCACGAAGGTCGTGATCCGCTACGGCGGGCACGAGGTGGTCGGCCGGATCGGTCTGACGACCTACCGGCTCGACGGGAAGTCCGTCGACTACGGCGAGGCCCCGACGCTGATCGGCAACCGGCTCTACCTCCCGCTCGACCTGCTGACGACGCTCTCGCAGGGAGCCCGCTGACCCCTCGCCGTCGAAGGCTCGGCGGCGCATGGCTCAGATCTACATCGAGACGCACGGCTGCCAGATGAACGAGGCCGACTCGCAGGACATCCGGCAGCGGGCGCTCGCGGCCGGCTTCACCCTGGCCGAGCGGCCCGACGACGCGTCGGTGCTGGTCCTGAACACGTGCACCGTTCGCGACAACGCCGAACAGCGCGCGTACGGCCGGATCGCGCACTGGAAGGCAGTCAAGGACGCCGACCCGTCGGTGAAGGTCATCGTGACCGGGTGCCTGGCCGAACAGGACAAGGACCGCATGCGCACGATCGTCCCGCACGTCGACGGCGTCTTCGGAACGCGCGAGCTGGGTGCGCTCGGCGACGCGCTCGCCGGGTGGCGGGCCGAGTATCCCGACGACGACTTCAGCGTCGACCGCGAGATCGAGACGGTCATGGGCGGCGAGGGCGTCGGCATCGCCGGTCCGTACGACGCGCTGCGCGGCTTCGTGACCGTGCAGCGCGGCTGTTCGTACTACTGCACGTTCTGCATCGTCCCGCACGTGCGCGGGCGCTTCGACCACCGGCCGATGCGCGAGATTCTCGACGAGGTGCGCGCGAAGGCCGCCGGCGGCGCGCGCGAGATCACGCTCGTCGGCCAGACCGTCAACGCCTACAAGGAACCCGCGACCGGCGCGGACTTCGCCGACCTGCTCGAAGCGGTCTGCGCGCTGGAGGACGTCGAGCGCGTGAGCTTCATCAGCTCGCACCCGAAGGACCTGAACGAGAAGCTCGCGCACGTCTGCGCGACGCTGCCGAAGATGAACCCGCGCTTCCACCTCGCGCTGCAGTCCGGCTCGAACCCGATGTTGCGCAAGATGAACCGCAAGTACACGATCGAGCAGTTCCTCGAACGGATCGCGACGTTCAAGGCGCACAACCCGAGCTGGGCGATGACGACCGACCTGATCGTCGGCTTCCCCGGCGAAACGGAAGAGGATTTTCAGAAGACGATCGACGTCTGCGCGACGGGGATCTTCGCGCAGGCGTACATGTTCGTCTACTCGCCGCGGCGCGGAACGCCGGCGGCGGTCTGGCACGCGGCGAACGCGGTCCCGCACGACGTCGCGCAGGACCGCTTCGTGCGGCTCAAGGCGGTGCAGGACGAAGCGGTGCGCGCGTACCACGAGCGCAAGGTCGGCACGACCGTGCGCGCGCTGATCCACGGCGTCTCGCGCAAAGACCGCACCCGGCTCAGCGCCAAAACGGTCGACAACGTGACGGTGAACTTCCCGATGGTCGAGACGGAGGCCGATCCGTCGCGCCCGTGGGTCGACGTGCGCGTCGAAGGCGCGTCGGTGTGGGGCGTGCGCGGGACGTGCGTCGGCCGTGCCGCGCGTTACGACGGCGCCGCCGACCCGGTCGCGCCGCCGCTCGTCGACCTACTCGCCGTCTAGCGCGCGTTTCTCGCCGTTCAGGTCGGCGCGTTGATCGTCAGCGGCGCGTTGAAGTTGCGGTAGGTGATCGTCGTCGAGCCCTTGGCGTAGGTGACGACTTGTCGGCGCGGGAGGCTGTCGGACTTCGCGACGTCGATGACGACGTGCGTCGCGATGCCGTTCGTGTTGTCGTCGAACGCGTAGGCGTGCGTCGCGACGCCGCCGACGGAGGTGTCGCCGAGGTCCTGCACCTTGTGCGACTTCGCGAACGTCGCGATGTGCGAGGGCGAGCGCAGCTCCGAGACCATCGAGGTCATCATCGGGACCGGCATCTTCATGTACTTGCCGCCCATGCTCAGGTAGATGTCGGAGCCGATTACGTAGGCCGGGCCCATCGGCGTCGTCAGCTTGAAGCGGTCGGGCGCGACGAAGTCGCACTCGGTCGTGCGGCCCTGGCTGACCATCGTCGCGTGCCACGAGTGCAGCGCCGCGAAGGCTTCGGCGGTCTTCTGGAGGTCGCTCGACGGGTCGGCGCCGGCGGTCAGGGGCGCGAACGTGACAGTCAGTGCTGCCGCAAGGGAGAGCAAGCGTCGCATGACGATGGTGCTGGCGCGGCGGCGACGGCGAATCCTGCCGCGCGGCTCAGCGCGCCGCGAGGTCGCCGGCGGGTGTGATCCGCAGCGCTTCGTCGCGCCAGCGCACGTCGCGACCCGCCATTCCGGCGGCCCAAACGGCCACGCCGAGGAAATCACGCACTGGGATCAGCAGCGGCGACGGCCGCTTCGCGACCGCCAGCCCGTCGTTCGCGGTGCGATGCAGCGCGAAGCGTGCGATGACCGCGAGCGCGAGCACGGCGAGCGCGCGGCGGCGGTCGCGCGCGAGCAATGCGTGCAGCAGCGCGAGCGGGATCGGGTAGGTCAGTGCGATCCCGGGATAGCTCGCCGGGCGAACGGTGCGGATCGTGCGTGCCCAGCGCAGCTCGTGCGCGAAGAGGGCGCGCACGTTCGGCTCGGCGACCGCGTTCGCGACGACGTACGGCGCGAGCGCGACGCGGTAGCCGCGCGCGGCGACGAGTTGACCGAGCCAGTGGTCGTCGGCGAGGTGGTCGCCGAGGGCGCCGAGGCCGCCAATCGCGTCGAGGACGTCCCGCCGCACCGCCATCGTGGCGCCGAAGCAGTACGTCAGCGGTTCGAGCGCGGTCGCGACGAGCGCCGACGGCGCGAACTGCTCGCTGATCCACATCGCGCCGAGCGCTGAGGCCAGCCCTGGTGCTGCCGGCTCGCCGCGGTAGACGCACGTCGCCGCGCCGACGCGCTCGTCATAGAACGCGGCGACCACCGTGCGCAGGTACGACGGCGTCACGCGCATGTCGCTGTCGGCGATCACCAGCAGCTCGCCGTGTGCCGCGCCGAGCATCGGTGCCAGCGTCGCCATCTT
>JAFAMK010000069.1 GCA_019233415.1 Vulcanimicrobiota bacterium | reverse complement strand
CTGGTCGTCGCGGCCGGCGAAGCGAAGCGTCATGATCGCGACGTCGTCGCTGCGCTGGTCGCGCGCGACGGCGCGCTCGATGTAGCGGGCGGGGTTCGCCGCATGCAGCGCCGCCTCGCTCTCCAAGGCGCTGCGCAGCAGTGCCTCGCCCGCGATCGCGTCGCGCGTCGCCTCGGTCACGCCGTCGGTGTAGAGCACGAGCAGCGCACCACCGTCGATCGCGCGCGAGTGCGCCTCGAAGGCGAGGTCGGGCCCGATCCCGAGCGGCGGTGCCCCGTGCGCGAGCGCCTCGACCGTGCCGTCGTCCCACCGCACGAAGGCCGGCGGGTGTCCGGCGGAGGCGTAGTGCAGGACGTCGTCCTCGGGTCGAAGGACGCCGACGAACGCGGTGGCGAGCGCGTCGGAGCGCTCGAAGAGCAGCGCGCCGTTGACGATCTTCAGGATCGCCGCCGGATCGTGGCTGAGCGTCGATGCGATGCGAACCGACTGGCGCAGCTGCACCATCAGGCGCGCCGCCTCGATCCCCTTGCCGGTCACGTCGCCGATCGTCATGACGATCCAGCCGTCGGTCGTCTCGAACGCATCGTACCAGTCGCCGCCGAGCGCGGCGTCGCCCTCGCCCGGCCGGTAGAGCGCGTGAAACGCGAGCCCGGAACGGGTGGGGAAGTTCTCCGTGAGAAAGGCGCTCTGCAGCGTCGCGGCGATGTGCTGCTCGCGGTGGAACTGCTTCGCGTTCGCGACGGCGAGCCCGGCGCGCCGGCCCAGCTCCACGGCGGCCTGCATGTCGTCGGCCTCGAACGACTCGGCGTCGCGCGTGCGCACGAACGTCAGCGCGCCGAAGACGTGCCCTTGCGCCGTCACGGGGACGACGATCTTCGAGCGGTAGCGCATCCGCCGCATGAACTCCGCGTGCTCGTGCGAGACCGCATGCGCGTCGATCACCGCGTCGTCGACGACCGGAAGGAAGAACGGCTCCCCGGTCTCGGTGACGCGCACCGCCGGGTGCACGCCGCGGTCGGTGTCGTACAGGATCGCCGTGCCGAGCTCCTTGAGCAGCGGCTCGACGCGCGGGTCGCGGTGCGCGCCAGCCGTGACATAGAGCCGGTCCGAGTGCTCGTCGACGAGGTCGAACAGGCACAGGTCGGCAAACGACTCGACCGCCATCCGCGCGACGTTCGAGAGCGTCTCGTCGACTTCGAGCGAACGGTGGAACATCTCACCGGCTCGTACCAATAACTGTAGACGTTCTTGCGTACGGTCGATCGAACGGCTCAAGCAATACCCTCGGACTCTTCGTGGACTCCTCGTAGCAAGTACCCCGCCGGGCAGTCTCTCAACCGCCCATGAGGCAACCCTCCTCTTTTACGAGCCGGCGGGAGCGCCCTCGCGCACCGGCGTCCGCGCGAGCGCGCTGGCGATCCCCAGGACCGCGGCGTTGATCGCCAGGGCGACGAGTCCGGTGTTGACCCCGGCGAGCTGGCTCACGCCCCTCGCGGCGAAGGCGGTCAGCGTGACGAGCCCGGCGATGATCCCGGCGCCGACGGCGAGCGCCGGCGGCCGGCGCGCCGCGAGCCCGAGGATGACGCCGGGGAAGAGCTGCGTGATCCCGTTGTAGCCGATCAGCAGCAGGCCGACGAGCGTCGTCTTCGCCAGCGCCCAGAACGCGAACGCGAGCAGCGCGACGACCAGCACCAGGATGCGCGTCGTGCGCGTCTGCGCCGCCGCGCTGCGCGTGATCCCGTAGTCGGCGAAGACGTTCTTGCCGACGATGCTCGCGGCGGCAAGCAGCTGCGCGGCGGCCGGGACGAGCGCCGCGAGCGTTCCCGCCGACGCGACGAAGCCGAGCACCGACGGCGAGTAATACTTCTGCACGACGAGCATGAACGACTGATCGGCGGCGGAGCCTTGCAGCCCCGGCATCACTTCGAGCGCGGTGAAGCCGGCGAAGAAGACCAGCAGCAGCATGACCTGGTAGAGCGGCAGGAAGACGGCGTTGCGCCGCAGCGTGTCCTCGTCGCGCGCGCTGTAGACCGCGGCCATCGACTGCGGCCACATGTAGAACCCGCAGCCGGTGAGAATCGTCGTCGTGACGACCCAGGTGATCCCGTTCGGCGCCCCCGGCCCCGCAATGGTGAGCCAATTCGGATGATCGCGCAGCACGGCGTCGAGCGCGCCGGCCGGCGAGCCGAAGAAGTGCGTGGGCAGGACGAGCCCCGCGAAGAGCACGCCGAGCAGGACGAGCCCGTCCTTCGCGACGCTCGCCCACGCCGCGCCGCGCAGGCCGGCGGCGAACGTGAACAGCGCGACGAGGAAGAACCCGATCGCGACCGCGACAACGGGGTCGATCACGCTGTAGCCGGCGATGTGCAGCAGAATCTGCAGCCCGGTCAATTGCAGCGTCACGTACGGCACGAGCATCAGGAAGCCGAGCAGCGCGACCAGCGCGCCGAGCGCGCGGCTTCCGTAGCGGTCGGCGAAGAAGTCGGGTCCGGTCAGGTAGCCGCGCTCGCGCGCGAGCCGGTGCACGACCGGCGCGACGAAGAACGAGAGGATGTACGCGCATGCCCCGTAGCAGAGGATGTAGTACGCCGGCGCGCCCTTGCCGTACGCCCAGCCGGCGGCGCCGAGGAACGTGAACGTCGTGTATATTTCGCCGGCGAGCAGCAGCCACAGCAGCAGCGCGCCGATCCGGCGGCCGCCGACGATGAACTCCTGCGGGTCCATCGCGACCTTGCGCACGCCGAACAGCCCGAGCGCGATCGTCGCGACGACGACCAGCGCGACGATCCCGAGCGCGATCGCCGCGTTCATCCGCGCACGCTCCGGTACGCGACCCACATGAACGCCGGCGTCAGCAGCACCCATGCGACGATCCAGGCCAGCACGAACGGCATCCCGAGGACGCGCGGCTCGAGCCGGTTCACGAGCGGAACCGCGAGCGTCAGGGCCAGCGCCGGGATGACGGCGCAGACGATGGCGGTGCTGGTTGGCCTCATGCTCGTTCCCTCGTCAGGACCGCAGGCTCCGCTTGGCGAACGGCCGTTCGTCGTGACCGTGAAGCCGTACGCCGCCCCGTATTTGTCGTCCGACGCCGGCGCCCTCGCCGGCGCCGTCGTACTGCGGCCGTCGACCGCGGTCGACCAGCTTCCGCCGGTCGCCGGCGAGCCGTCGCCGATCGCCGACCGCGCGGCCGAGCAGCACGCGGTCCTGGTCCGGACCCTCACGGACCGCGGCGTCGCCGTCCACGCGCTGGCGCCGGTCAGCGAGGCGCCGACGGAGTCGCTCGTTGCCGATTGCGCGGTCCTGCTCCCGAACGGCGCCGTGATCGCGCGGCCCTCGCAGATCGAGCGCCGCAACGAGGTCGCCGCCGTCGAGCGGCACCTGGTCGACCTGGGGATCCCGATCGTCGGCCGCATCGACGCTCCTGGGCTGCTCGACGCGACCGACGTCGCGGTCGGCCCGGGCCGCCTCTTCGTCGGCGTCCCGCGCCCGGGCGCGGGCCTGCGGCGCCGCTCGAACGAGCTGGGCCGCCGCCAGCTCGAAGCGATCGCCACGGCGCAGGGCTTGCGCGTCGTCGAGCTGGCCGTCGCGAGCGACGTGCCGCGGCTGCGCGCGGTCTTCTCGTTCGTCGCCGGCGACGTGGTCATCGCCGCGCCGGAGAAGGTCGACCTAGTCGCCGCGGCCGGCCTGAAGATCGTCGAGGTTCCGCGCGGCGAGGAACTGGCGGCGGGGGTGCTTGCGCTCGGCGAGCGGCGAGTCCTGGCGAACATCCGCTTCCGCGAGTCGATCGCGCTGCTGCGCAAGGCCAAGGTCGCGGTCGAGGCGATCGACCTGTGGGAGTTCGGCAAGGCCGGGTTCGGGCCGTTCTCGCTGGTCCTCGCCGTCAAGCGCGGCTGACGCGCCGCCCGTGCGCGTCGCCGTCCTCTCGGACATTCACGGCAACGCGCACGCGCTCGACTGCTGCCTGGCCGATCTCGCGGCGCGCGGTGGCGCCGACGCCGTCGTCGCGGCCGGCGACCTCTGCATGGACGGGCCGAAGCCGAAGAAGGTTCTCGAACGGCTGCGCGAGATCGGCGCGCGCTGCGTGCGCGGCAACACCGACCGGATGATCGGCGAGGCCGACCCCGCGCAGCTCGACCCCGACGACGCGCGCGGCGTGCAATGGGTGCGTGGCAAGATCGGCAAGGCGTGGACGCACTGGCTGCGCGAGCTGCCGTTCTCGCTCGCGTTCGGCGACGGCGAGGACGGCTTGCTGGTCTGCCATGCGAACCCGAAGTCGGACGACGAGCACGTCTGGCCCGACGCCTACGACGACACGCTCGAACGGCTCTTCGGCGACGTCCCGCAGCGCACGGTCGCCTTCGGTCACCTGCACCTTGCCTACGTCCGCATTTGGCGCGGTCGCACGCTGGTCAACGTCGCCTCGGCCGGGCTGCCGAAGGACGGCGACCCGCTCGCGCACTACGCGATCCTGACACGCCGCTCGGGCGGCTGGGAAGTGCAAGAGCGGCGCGTTCCGTTCGACCTCGAGCGGGTCGCGCGCCAGCTCCGCAAGAGCGGAATCCCCGACCTGAACCGCCGCCTCTCGACGCTGCGC
Source organism: Vulcanimicrobiota bacterium (assembly GCA_019233415.1). GTDB lineage: Bacteria > Vulcanimicrobiota > Vulcanimicrobiia > Vulcanimicrobiales > Vulcanimicrobiaceae > Vulcanimicrobium. The sequence goes on along the minus strand of JAFAMK010000069.1, from coordinate 10,864 downwards.
CGCGCGAGGTATCCGAATCTGGGTGAACCGGGTTCTCCCATTCCGTGAGCACCCCGGCCCTTCACATCAACGGTCTCGTCAAGCGCTACGGTGACTTCACCGCCGTCGACGGCATCTCGCTCGACGTCCAGCAAGGCGAGTTCTTCGGGCTGCTCGGCCCGAACGGCGCCGGGAAGACGACGACGATCAATGCGATCGTCGGCCTGGCACACATCACCTCCGGCTCGATCGCGCTGTTCGGGCTCGACGTCGTGCGCGACTGGCGCGCGGCGCGGCTGCGCGTCGGTCTCGCGCCGCAGGAGTACAACTTCGACCGCTACCTCAACATCCGCGATGTCCTGATCTACCAGGCCGGCTACTACGGCTTGCGCGGGCCGGCAGTCGCCAAGCGCGCGGACTTGCTCCTCGAACGGTTCGACCTCGCGTCGAAGGCGAAGCAGCCCTACACGAAGCTCTCGGGCGGGATGAAGCGCCGGCTGACGCTCGCGCGCGCGCTGATCCACGAGCCGCCGCTGGTGATTCTCGACGAGCCGACGGCCGGCGTCGATGTCGAGCTGCGGCTGGAACTGTGGTCGCTGCTGCGCGAGCTGAACACGAACGGAACGACGATCATCCTGACGACCCACTATCTCGAAGAGGCCGAAGAGCTGTGCGACCGGATCGGGATCATCCAGTCCGGCAAGCTGGTCGCGCTGGAGAAGACGCGCCAGCTCGTCGGTGACGGCTCGCTGCAGGACGTTTTCCTGGAGCTGACCCGCCGATGATTGCCAACACGATCGGGTTCCAGACCCTCGTCAAGCGCGAGATGGTCCGCACCTTCGCGATCATCAACCAGGTCATCTGGCCGCCGGTGATCCAGACGCTGCTCTACGTCTTCGTCTTCGGGCTCGCGCTCGGCAGCCGCATCCAGAGCGTACAGGGCGTCTCGTACGCGCAGTTCCTGATCCCCGGGCTCATCATGCTGCAGGTGATCGACCAGACCTACAGCGAGAGCTCGTCGTCGGTCTTCCAAGGCCGCTTCATGAACTCGATCCAGGAGCTGCTGATCGCGCCGCTCTCGGCGACCGAGATCGTGCTCGGCTACGTCGTCGCCGGCGCGGTCCGCGCGATCTTCATCGCGCTGCTGATCACCGTGCTGGGCATCGTCTTCGTCCACACCGCGCCGACGAACTGGGTGCTGTACCTGCTGACGATCGTGCTGGTCTCGGTGCTGTTCTCCGCGCTCGGCATCGTCTTCGGCCTGCTCGCCGAGAAGTTCGACCACATCGCCGTGATGACGACGTTCTTCATCACGCCGCTCGTCTTCGTCGGCGGCGTCTTCACCTCGACCCAGTTCCTCCCGCCGCTGGTCCAGACGATCTCGCTCTTCAACCCGATGTTCTACATGATCGACGCCTTCCGCCGCAGCTACATCGCCGCCGGCGACGTCCCCCTGTGGCTCTCGTTCACCGTCGTCGGCGGCCTGGCGATCATCTCGCTGGCCGTCGCCCTGCGCATGATGGCGACTGGGTACAAGCTGCGAACGTAACCTCGCCTAGCCGCCGGCGCTCTTCTTGCGTGGGCGGCCTCCGCGCTTGCCGTTCGCGCGCGCTGCCGCCGTCTTCGCCGGCGATTTCTTCTTGCCGCCTTCCATGCCGAGGTGCACCGCAGCACCGGTCAGTCCGACGAGCTTGGTAAGGATACCGTTGAGGCTGATCTGGACGTCCAGCTCGTCATTGATGATCGCGTCGCCACGTTCTGACGCTTGAACCTCGGCGAGCTGTTGAGGAGTCGCATCGTGAAGCGCCGTCAGCAGCGCGATCGGAAGCGCGACGACTGCGCCGCGGCGCAGGTGGATCACCAAGCGCTTGTTGCGACGATCGTACTCGATGCGGTCGGCGCGCGGTTCGAGCCGATCGGCTTCCTCGCCGCGGCGCCGCGCTGCCGCAATCTCCGCGTCGGTGACAATCGGTATCTTGGCTTTCATCGGTGCAATCGAATCCAAGCTTCCAGAAGTGTTTCGAAGTGTTCAGCGGCGACGACCGTCGCCCGGCGAACGTCGTGCGACGAGATCGCTCCCCACTCGTCTCGTGCGACGGCGTTCCTGTCACGCTCATTGAGGAGCACGACGACCACGCCGCCTGGAACGACGACATGGACGTGCGGCGGCTCGTGGTCGTCGACGTAGATTTGAAACCGCATCGCGCCGTAGCGAAGTATCGTCGGCATCGCTAGAATACCAAAGCGCTTGGGTTCTTGCAAGAGAGCCTGCGCAACCCGTTGAGCGGGTGCGGCGTCGATACGGGAAATGAAGCGTCTTGCATCGGTGCTGGTCGTCTCCGTGCTCGGGGTCGGGCTCTGTCCGCTCGCGAGCGCGGCGGAGCAGTTGCCGGGGCCGGTCGTGGGACAGCCCGCTCCTCCGTTCACGCTGACGACCGTCGACGGCAAGGGCTTGCGGCTCGGGGATTTCCGCGGGAAAACGCTGGTGATCAACGTGTGGGGCTCGTGGTGCCCGCCGTGCCGGCTCGAGACGCCGGACTTGATCGCCGAGGCGAACGCCGGTGCGTCGCGTGGCGTCGTGTTTCTCGGCGTCGACACCACGGAAAGCGCGGGCGTCGTGCGCGCGTTCGTCGCGGCGAAGGGCGTGCCGTATCCGCAGGTCGTGACGACCGGGACGAGCGACTTCGCGAAGACCTACGACATTCGGAACTACCCGACGACGTTCGTGATCGGGCCCGACGGCGTGCTGCGCGCGCGCCACGCCGACAACATTCTGCCGCGCGCGCAGCTTCATGCGTACATCGTCGCCGCGCAGCATGGCGAGACCGCACCGCTAACCAGTGCGTTTCAGGCGCAGCTCGACGCGCTGCTCGACCCGGCGCAGTATCACTTCGACGGTGACGGAGCGAGCGTTCACACGGCGGTGACGCAGGCCGTGGCAGCGATCGAGAAGGCGGACAACCTAGAGGACGACGCGATGGACGACCTGTCGCGCGACCACGATCTGCTGCGCACTGCGGCCGAAGAAGAGACGCTGCGCGCGAAAGCAATCGCTGCGTTCGCACCGGTCGCGTCGGGTGATGCTGATCTCGCACTGCTGGCACGGCTGCGCGGTGACGAAGCCGCCGCGCTCGGGCACTGGGCCGACGCCGACGCGGCGTACGCCGAAGCGCTCAAGCACGCGCCGAACGACGTCGATGCGCTCTCAGGCCAGGCCTATGCGGCCTCGCACCTCGGTGACGACGCGCGCGTCGCCGCGCTGGACGCACGGATCGTCGCCGCGGCGCCGTCATATTCGACATGGGTCTCGCTCGGCCGCGCGCTCGCGAAGAGCGGGAACCTCGCCGGCGCCGAGGACGCGTTCGCGCACGCGCAGCAGCTCGCCGTGCAAAGCCCGATCGCGACGGCCTGGACGAACCTCTACTTCGCGCGCATGGAGAGCGCTGCCGGGAACCGCGACAAGGCGCGCGCGGCGTACGCGCGTGCAGCCACGGCCGCGGCACTGATTCCGTCGTCTAACCCGCGCGCCGCGTGGTACGTCGAGCAGGCGCAGGAGGGGACGATCTCGCTCGGCGTCGCGCCCGGCGCGCCGACGGCGCTCTCGCTCGCGCCGTGGACCGGTCCCGATCTGCCCGGCTCGGTCGCGAGCACGATCAAGTACCGCCTCGCCGTCACCGGCACGTCGGGAACGCACGTTGCGCTCGAAGCGCGCGGGCTGCCGGCGCGCTGGATCGGCTCGTTCTGCACCGACCGCGTCTGCGCGCCGTTCCGGACGTCGGTCGTCGTCCCGCCCGGCGGCGTGAAGATCGTCGAGTTCCAGGTCGTTCCCACGACCGCGCACAAGGGAGCGGTGACCGTGCGGATCGACGCCGGCAGCCGCGGCCGAACCGTCGCGACGGTCGGTACGCTCGTCCGCGTTTCGTCGTAGGAGACCCATGCTGCACGCGATCATCGCTGCGACCGCGCTCGCCCTCACCGGCCCGCAGGTCGGCGCACCCGCCCCCGACTTCCACCTGACGACGCTCGACGGGAAGCCCGTCTCGCTGGCGTCGCTGCGCGGGAAGACGGTCGTGATCAACGACTGGGCGACGTGGTGCCCGCCGTGCCGCGAGGAGACGCCCGACCTGATCGCGGCGGCGAAGAAGCTCGCGCCGGCCGGCGACGTCGTCTTCCTCGGCGTCGACTCGACCGAGGCCGCGCCGATCGTGCGCGCGTTCGTCGCGGCGAAGGGTCTGCCGTACGCGCAGTCGATCGACGACCAGAGCTTCGCCAAAGCATATGACGTGCACGCTTACCCGAGCACGTTCGTGATCTCGCCCGACGGCGTGCTGCGCGCGCGCTGGATCGGCAACATTACGCCGCAAATCCTCACCGGGTACATCGCCGATGCGCGCGCCGGGCGCGACGGCGTGCTCGCGACCGACGCCCAGAAGAAGGCCGACGCGCTGCTCGATCCGTTGAAGTTCGCCTTCACCGGCGACGCGGCGACGATCCGTGCGACCGCGCAAGCCGTTCTGAAGGCGATCGACGCGGCCGAGAACGTCGACGGCGACACCGACTACGTGCGCACGGTCGCCGAGGAAAGCGCGCTGCGCGACGCCGCCGCGAAGGCACTCGCGCCGGTCGCAAAAGGCGACGCCGACATGGTGTTGCTCGCGCGGCTGCAGGCTCGCGCCGCGGCGGTGCGCGAGCAGTGGCCCGAAGCGCTCGCCGCGTACCGCGCGGGGCTCGCGCTCGCGCCGAACGACGAAGACCTGCTCGACGGCTACGCGTCGGCACTGCATGCGTCGGGCGACGACGCCGGCGCGACCGACGTCTACGCGAACGTCGCGAAGCTCGATCCGAGCATCGACGCGTTCGTCGATCTCGGCGTGAGCGCCGGCGACGCGAAGCGCTTCGACGATGGGAAGGTCGCGTTCGCGCAGGCGATCGGCCGTGCGCGCGCCGCGGTGAACGCGAAGCCGCACGACGCGAAGACGATCCGCAAGCTGGCCTGGGCGTACCTGTACGAAGGCCGGCTCTTCGTGAAGGCCGGCGAGCCCGACAAGGCGCGCGCGGCGTTCGCGCAGACCGCCGCGTGGACGCAGAAGCTGCCGAAGACCGACGCGCGCTACGCGATGTACCTCGAAGAGGCGCAGGAAGCGACGGTCGCGCTCGACACCACCCATCCGCAAGGACGCACCGCGCTCTCGCTCGCCCCGTGGACCGGCCCCGACCTGCCCGGTTCGGTCGCGAGCACGTACAAGTACCGCTTGGTGGTCGCCGGAACGCCGGGCAAGACCGTCGCGCTGAGCGCGAACGGGCTGCCGAAGCGCTGGGTCGCCTCGTTCTGCAGCGACCGCCAGTGCGCGCCATTCCGCACCACCGTCGCGCTGCCCGCGTCGGGGGTCAAGGTGATCGAGTTCCAGGTGATCCCGCAGTCGGTCGCAGCGCCGCCGACGGTTCGGGTCGAAGGGGACGGCGCGAGCGCGAGCGTTCGCGTCGCCGCCGGTTGATCGCGCGGGTCTCCGGACGAGCGCGGCGTAACTTCCTCTCGGCTCGCCCGGTACGGACGGGCGTCTACGGCGGAAAACGGAGGCCATCACGGACGAGGTCGTCGGCAAGGTCGGACGCGTAACGGGGACGGTGGGCCCCGATCGGGTCGGTGAGGTCATGCTCCCGGTCCGCGGTGGGAGTGAGCATTTTCACGCGCACCCCAGCGACGCGCAAACGATCGCCAAGGGGACCCGCGTCGTGGTCGTCGAGTACTATCCGCCGCGGACGGTTGTCGTCGCCGAGGCGTGATCGTCTCGGCGTGAGAGGAACATCGTGACGTCCACCATCGAAATCTCCGCCGCCATCGTCGCCGGTATCGTCGTCGTCGTGATCGGCTTGCTCGTCGCGCTCTTCCGCGCGATGTGGCGCGTCGCCGAGCCGAACGAGGCGCTGATCATCTCGGGCTTGCGCCACAAGCAGCACGAGGACGCCGGCGAATCGCTGGGCTTCAAGATCGTCACCGGCCACGGCACGCTCGTCATCCCGGGCGTGCAGGTCGTGCGGCGGCTCTCGCTCGACTTGCGCGAGTCGGAGCTGCAGATCGCCTGCGTGACGCAGCAGGGTATCCCCGTTCACATCAAGGGCGTCGTCATCTACAAGGTCGGTGACGACTTCGCCTCGATCGCGAACGCGGCGCGTCGCTTCCTCGATCAGCAGGATCGCATGGACGCGCGGATTCAGCAGGTCTTCGCCGGCCATCTGCGCGCGATCTGCGGTTCGCTGACCGTCGAAGACTTGATTCGCGAGCGCGACAAGCTGACCGAGGCGACGCGCGGCGCGTCCGGCACCGAGATGGAGAAACTCGGGCTGATCGTCGACTCGCTGCAGATTCAGGAGATCGACGACCCCACCGGCTACATCGACAATCTCTCGAAGCCGCACGCCGCGGTGGTGCAGCGCGACGCGCGCATCGCGCAGGCGCAGGCCGACCAGCAAGCGACGCAGAGCGAACAGGAAGCGGCGGCGCTCAAAGCGCAGGCGCAGCGCGACAGCAAGATCAAGCAGGCCGGCTATCAGGCCGAAGTCGATCAGGCCGCCGCGCAGGCGAAACAGGCGGGACCGCTCGCCGACGCGGTCGCGCGCCAGAAGGTCGTCGCCGAAGAGACGAAGATCGTCGAGCTCGACGCGCACAAGAAAGAGCAGGAGCTGCTCGTGACCGTGCGCCGTCCCGCCGATGCGGCCGCGTACGAGAAGACGACGCTCGCCTCCGCGCAGCGTGACGCCGACATCGCCGCCGCCGAGGCACGCGCGAAACAGATCGAGCTGCAGGCGCAGGCCGACGCGACGCGCGTGAAGCTCGCCGCCGACGCCGACTCGCAGAAGACGAAGATGCTCGGTGAAGCCGACGGTGCGGCGATCCGCGCGCGCGGCACCGCCGAAGGCGAAGCGATCACGGCGCGCGGTCTGGCCGAAGCGGCCGCGATCAAGGCGCGCGCCGACGCGCTCGCGCAGAACCAGGAAGCGGTCATCGCGCAGGAACTCGCCGAGCACTGGCCGGCGATCGTCGAGGCGGCCTCGAAGGCGTTCAACAACATCGACCAGATGATCGTGATGAACGGCGCCGAGGGCGTCACCGAGATCATGGGCAAGGTGCTCACGCAAGGCGTGGCCGGCCTGCAGCTCGCGCGCAACCTGCTCGCGCGCGCGAAGGCCGGTGCCGACGTGACCACGCCGACCGCGACGAACGGCGACGGTGCGGTCGTGCGGCCGCCGGCGGTCACGGAACAGCAGTGAGCCTCTGGACGCGCCTCCTCCGCATGCTGCAGGGCGAGGCGCGTTCGCAGCTCGAGCGGCGCGTGGACCCTGCGGCGTCGGTCGACGCCGCGTACCGCGCGCAGCTGGAGATCGTCGACGAGGTGCGCGGGCGCCTCGTCGATCTCCTCACCGCGCGGAAACGCCTGGAGATGCAAATCGCCGGCTACGAACGCCGCGGCGCCCCGCCCGAAGCGATCGCCGCGTTCCAAGAAGAGATCGACGACCTGCGCCGCCGCGAGGACGCACTCGCCGCGGCCGCCGACGAGCTGCGCCGCCGCGCCGACGCATTGCGCGCCGAACGCGACATCACGCGCGCCCGCGTGGCAGCGGCGAAAGCCGGAATCGCCGCCCACGGCGCAATCGCCGGTCTGACCCCGGAACAGACGGAGATTCGCACGCTCCTCGACGAGGCCCGCGAACGGACGATCGCGCTCCAAGCCCGTGCCGAAGCGCTGGCCGAACTGGTGGCACGCGACGCCGGCGACCACGACGCGCTCGCGCGCCCGCCGGAGTAGCGCCCGCGGCGCTGCGTCAAGACGCGCGCAGCGTGGCTTACCAGAGCGTCCCGTCCCCGACCAGAATGTAGAGGACCGGACCGATCCCCCACACCAGCCCGACCACGGCCCAGATGATCTTTTGCGTGGTAGACAGGTCCTCGCGCCCGGCGAGGTCGAGCCACATCAGGATCACGGCGATCGGGTGCAAGATCGCCGCGAGGAGGATCTCGAGTACGAGCTTCATGGCCGAAGCTACGACATGCCCGGCCTACAGGCCCGCGGCGGTCAGTTGTGGCCGCAGGGTTGGTTGGGCCAGAAGAGTAGGCCGCCGCGGAGTTTCATTTGCGCGTCGTTTGCGCTGAATCGGGCGGCGGCCTGATCGGCGAGATCGGATGAGTCGGCGCCGCGGTAGCTGCCCCACTGGCCGGTCGCGAGCATGAACGTCATCGCGCTGTCGCCCATCGAGCGCGTCTCCGTCGGGACGTCCTCGGCCGAGTGGATACAGCCGTGAACTTCTTTGCGAATGCCGTACGCGATGACCGAGTCGTTCAACATCGCGGTGATCGCCAGCTCGCGGCTCTGGCCGTGCGCGATCGCGACCCGAACGGGTGCGGGAAGCGACGCGAAGCGCGACGGCAGCGTGCGCACGAACGCGGCGCGGCTTGCGGCGCTGCGTTTCGGTTGGCCCGCGGCGGACGCGACGCCGTCCTCCGTGTCGAGATAGGCCTCCGCCTCGCTTTGGGTCACGATCATTCCGCCGCCTTGCGCGAGAATCGGCACGTGCCGTTCGAGCAGCCGCAGCCCGGCCGCGGCTTCGCTCGACGTCGGCGCCTTGGCGATGAGCGTTTCCCACGCGGTCTCGCGCAGCGCCGCGAGCTGAAAACGGTCTCTGCGCGCGAGGATGCCATCGATGAAGCTTGCCGACGAGGCATACTGCTGCGCGAGCGTCGCGGGATTGCGTTCGAACTCCGAGACGAAGAGACGCTGCAGCTCGGCCCGGTCCGACGCCGGAAGCTTCGTGCCGGCCGCGACGTCGTACACGGCGAGGCCGCGTTCGACGTCCGCGCGCGACAGCCGGTAACCTCCCGCTTGCGCAACGACGTCGCCGGTCTGCGCGCCGACGCCGGGCGGCCGGACCAACAGCACGGAAGCAATGAGAACGATCGTGGCGATGCTTTTACGCCGTGCGGCAGCCGTCATAACGGTTGCCTGTTACCCCGGAGCGCCGGTCACGATGCACATCGCATGCGCACGATGACGACGCTCACGCTCAGAAGAACGGGTTGTGTGCCTTCTCCTGGCCGATTGTGGTTGGCGGGCCGTGGCCGGGCATGACGACCGTGGTGTCGTCGAGCGTGAAGAGCTTGAAGCGGATGCTGGCGAGGATGTCGTCGTAGGTGGAGACGTCGCCGTATGCGCCGCCGACCGAGCCAGCGAACAGGGTGTCGCCGCTGAAGACCGTCGAGCGGAAGAGGAAGCACGACGAGCCGTCGGTGTGGCCCGGCGTGTGGAGCATCCGGATCGCGGCGCCGTCGCCGAACGGCAGCTCGGCGCCGTCCTCGATCGGGAGCGCGTGCTTCGCGAGGCCGCCGATCGCGTGCGCGTCGGCCTTGTGCATGACGATCTGCGCGCCGGGAAAGGCGCGCGCGACGTCCGCCGTCGCGTCGCAGTGGTCGGCGTGCTTGTGCGTGATCAGCACGTAGCGCAGCGTGTACGGCCCTTCGTTCACCGCGTTCAGCAGCGTCTTCGGATAGCCGGCCGGGTCGACGAGCGCGGCCGTCTTGCCGTCTTGCAGAAAGAAGAGATAGCCGTTCGAGGGGTGCGGGTCGTGCGGATGGTGGCGCACGTCCGGCGGCAGCTCGGCGCCGGGGTACCAGCGCTGCGCGACCGTGTCGGCGAACTTTCCCGGGTCCAGGCGCAAGACGACGGCGAGCGCGCGCGCCTGGTCCTCGGTCGGGACGCCGTCGCCGGCTTGCCACGCTGCGACGGCGCGCGCGTCGAGGCCGGTGCGGTGCGCGAGCGCGGCGGCGTCGAGCCCGGCGCCGCGCGCGGCCTTGCGCAGCACGTCGCTAGGATCGTCTTCGAGCGGGATGCGCGGCCAGTCCATGCGGCCGGGCTTCCCGTGCGGCCGGGCGGAACCCCGGCGAGCGAGCCGAACCGGACGCAACCCCGGCCGGGTTGAACTAGGCGGAATGCCTCACGCCAAGGTCGTCATCATCGGGTCGGGCCCGGCCGGTCTCACCGCCGCCGTCTACGCTGCCCGGGCCAACCTCGCGCCGGTGGTCTTCGCCGGTCACATGTACGGCGGCCAGCTCATGCTCACCACCGAGGTCGAGAACTACCCGGGCTTCCCCGACGGAATCATGGGGCCGGAGCTGATGGAGGCGTTCCGCGCGCAGGCCGAACGGTTCGGCGCGGTGATCCACAACGTCGACGTCACCGCGGTCGACTTCGCCCGGCAGCCGTTCGTGATCCGCACCGACGAGGACGAGTACACGGCCGACAGCGTGATCGTCGCGACCGGCGCGAGCGCGCGCTGGCTGAACATCCCCGGCGAGGCGCGGCTGCGCGGCCGCGGCGTCTCGACCTGCGCGACGTGCGACGGCGCGTTCTTCCGCGAGAAGAAGATCGTCGTCGTCGGCGGCGGCGACTCGGCGATGGAAGAGGCGCTGTTCCTCACGCGGTTCGGCAGCAGCGTGACGGTGATCCACCGCCGCGAGAGCCTGCGCGCATCGAAGATCATGGCCGAGCGGGCGCTGAACCACCCGAAGATCGACTTCGTCTGGAACACCGCGGTCGAGGAAGTCCTCGGCGAAGACGTGACCGGCGCGCTGCGCCTGAAGAACCTGGTCGACGGGACCGAGTCGGTGCTGGCGGCCGACGCATTGTTCATCGCGATCGGGCACGACCCGAACACCGCGATCTTCCGCGGCCAGCTCACGCTCGACCAAGCCGGCTACATCGTGAGCGGCGACGGCGTGCGGACGAACGTCGAGGGCGTGTTCGTCGCCGGCGACGTCTACGACATCCGCTACAAGCAGGCGGTGACGGCGGCGGGCTCGGGCTGCAAGGCCGCGCTCGACGTCGAGAAGTATCTC
>JAFAMK010000063.1 GCA_019233415.1 Vulcanimicrobiota bacterium | reverse complement strand
ACGTGCGTTCGATCTAACTCGACGGACTCTCAGCGAAGGTTTTGGCAGCGTGTATCGCTCTAACCGGCGGGGTACGGCGCAGGCGCGAGGGAAGAAGCGGATGTGACCGTCCACGATCACTTGCTCGCGATCGGCGCCGATGATCGGGAAGCCCGCAATGCCGAGGAGCTTCTCGCGCGCGTCGTGCCGCTCGGTCGCCCTATCGTCCTGACTGATGAGGTCGTGGCGGCCGCCCGCGCCGGCGACTCTGCGCTCGTAGCGACCCTGCTCGCCGCGGAAGTCGATCCTGACTCCGACGAAGTCGCCGCGCTCGAAGAGGCCCGTGTTCTTGACGACGGCTCTCGCGCGACGTTGGACGACGTTCGCTCCGAACTCGGGATTTCGTAGAACCGCAACGCTCTAGGCGGACACGCCTAGAACAGTGCCCGCGACGCGATCGAAGGCTGACTCACGCATCGGCGGCTTCTATCGTCCTGTCGCCAGGGCGACCCGCACGATGGACCTGCAGCGTACGGTCCGGGAGGACTAGGTGATCAGTCGTTTCGAGCGCGGAGCTCTTCGAGACCTCTCTCGTCTTGCTGAATCCGACGCGAAAACCATCGTTGACGCAATCGGGGCGTTCGCTGAAACCGGCGTTGGAGACGTGAAGAAACTTCGAGCGCAGGACCCGCCGGCTTGGCGGTTGCGCGTGGGACGTTTTCGTGTGCTCTACCGGCGGGAAGGAGCGACGCTCATCGTCGTCGCGGTCAAAGACCGACGTGACGCCTATCGCTGAAGTTTCCCGTGCCGAGCCGTGGAGACGAGAGGAATTCGCGCCGGCGGCGCGGCTCTCAAGCGGGATGGCGCAGAACGGGCCGCTGGCCGGCGTGCGGGTTCTCGATTGTTCGACGATGATCGCGGCGCCGTCGACGGCGGCGATGCTGGCCGACTTCGGCGCCGACGTGGTGAAGATCGAGCGGCCGGGGTCGGGCGATCACGTTCGGCGGTACGGGGCGCGCAAGGACGGGATCGGGCTCTATTGGAAGGCGCTCGGCCGCAACAAGCGCAGCGTCGCGCTCGATCTGCACGACGCTGCGGTGCAGGAGCTGCTGCTGCGGTGGCTGCCGCAGTTCGACGTGTTCATCGAGAATTTTCGGCCGGGGACGCTCGAGCGCTGGAACCTTGCGCCGGCGCGGTTGCTCGAAGTGGCACCGCACGTGGTGATTCTGCGCATGACGGCGTTCGGGCAGGACGGGCCGTATCGCGATCGCGCAGGGTTCGGGACGCTGGCCGAGGCGATGACCGGCGTCGCGGCGGTTTCCGGCTACGACGACCGGCCGCCGCTGCTGCCCGCGTTTCCGCTCGCCGACGTCATGGCCGGGCAGGCCGCGACGGCCGCCGTGTGCGCCGCGTACGCGCGGCGGCTGCGCACCGGTGAGGGCGAGGTGATCGACTTCGCGATCTACGAGGCGGTGATGAAGCTGGTCGAGTCGCAGCTGACCGAGTTCGCGGCGAACGGGACGCTGCACCGGCGGCTCGGCAACCGGATGGAAGACACGGCGCCGCGCGGCGCGTATCGCTGCAGCGACGGCGCGTACATCGCACTGTCGGGCAGCACGCAGGAAGTCGCGGAGCGCGTGCTGCGCACGATCGGCGGCGACGCGCTCGTCGCCGATCCGCGCTTTCGCACGAACGAGGACCGCGTCGCGAACGGCGAGGCGCTGGACGCGCTGATCGACGCGTTCTGCGCGACGCGGCCGCGCGACGACGTGATCGACGTCTTCACGCGCGCCGGCTGTGCGGTCGGGCCGCTCGAGTCGATCGCGTCGGTGTTCGAGAACCCGCAGGTCGTCGCGCGCGGTTCGCTGGCCACACTCCCCGATCCCGACCTCGGCGAGGTCGTCGTCAGCAACGCATTCCCTCGTTTTGAGCGCGCCGGGGCGCCGCCGCTGCGCCTGGGGCCGACCGAAGTCGGCGCCGACACGGTCGAGGTGCTGCGGCGCGAGCTCGGCCTCGACGACGAGGAGTTGCGGCGCTTTCTGCCGGACGGTGCCTAATGAGCATCAACCGCACAGCCTTTGTGGCCGGCACGGCGGCGGCGTTCGCCTCGGTCGGGATCGTCACGCCCGCGCGCGCCGCGGAGTTCGAGCTGAAGTACGGCCACGATCTTCCGGTCGACCACCCGATCAACGTGCGCTCGGTGCAGGCCTTCGCGCGCATCAACAAGGCGACGAACGGGCGCGTCCACATCAAGTCGTTCCCGACCAGCGTGCTGGGCAGCGACCCGGCGATGATCTCGCAGCTGCGCAGCGGCGCGACCGAGATGCTCGCGATGCCCGGCGCGTTCCTCAACGCGATCGCGCCGCTGGCCTCGATCGAGAACCTCGCCTACGCGTTCCCGAACCGCGAGACGGTCTTCAAGGCGATGGACGGCGATCTCGGCGCGGTGATCCGCGACGACATTCAAGCCAAGGGCGGGATGATCGTCCTCGACAAGATTTGGGAGAACGGCTACCGCGACATCACGACCTCGACCAAGCCGATCAAGACGGTCGCGGACCTTTCGGGCCTGAAGATTCGCGTCTCGCCCGGCAAGATTCGGATCGACACGTTCCAGTCGCTCGGCGCGGCGCCGACCCCGATCTCGCTCACCGAGCTGTACACCTCGCTGCAGACGCACGTCGTCGACGCGCAGGAGAACCCCCTGCTGCTGATCTCGCAGCAGAAGTTCTACGAGGTCCAGAAGTACGTCTCGATGTCCGACCACATCTGGTCGGGATACTGGACCCTGATCAACCCCGACGTCTGGAACAAGTTCGGCAAGGACATTCAGGGGATCATCAGCCGCGAGATGGCGGCGGCGACCGTCGCGGCGCGCAACGACAACGTGTTCCTGAACAAGTCGGTGCGCGACCAGTTGACGCGGCGCGGGATGGTCTTCAACGAGGTCGACAAGAAGAGCTTCAAACAGAAGCTCGTCGACGCGAAGTATTACCAGCGTTGGCAGGCCGAGTTCGGGCCGAAGGCCTGGAGTGCGCTCGAGAAGTACGTGAACAAGCTCGGGTAGGCGCGGCGCACGGATGGCGATAGCCGAAAGCGCGGTCGAGTCGACGCGCTATGTCTTTCGGCGGCCCTGGGCGGCCGCCGTCGACCGCGCGATCGGCGCGGTGGTCGAACCGGTCGCCGCGCTCCTCGTGCTGGTCGAGATCGTCATCCTCGCCGCCGGCGTCTTCACGCGCTACGTGGTGCGCCAGCCGCTGGTCTGGAGCGACGAGCTGGCGACGATCCTGCTCCTGTGGCTGGCGATGCTGGGCTCGGTCGTGGCGTACCGGCGGGGCGAGCACATCCGGCTCTCGGTCCTGCTGCGGCGCGCCTCGCCGCGCACGCGCGAGGTTCTCGAAACGATCTCGTCGGTCGTCACCGCGATCTTCGTGATCGAGCTGATGCCGGCAACCTTCAAGTTCTTCAAGCAGGAACAGATCGACTTCAGCCCTGCGCTGAACATTCCGCAGTCGGACGTCATCCTCGCGATCATCGTCGGACTCGCGCTGATCCTGGTCCTCGCGCTGCTGCGCCTCGCCGAGGGCGACCCGAAGATCGTCCTCGGCGTCGTTTCGGCTGCGATCGTGATCAGCGCCGCCGTGTACGCCGGGCGCGGTGCGTTTGCCGGGCTCGGGAACGTCAACCTGATCCTGTTCTTCGTCGTGCTCGTCGGCGCGTGCGTCGCGATCGGGATTCCGATTGCGTTCTCGTTCGGCGTCGGCACGCTGAGCTACGTCCTCGTCGTGACGTCGGTGCGCCCCGACATCGTCACCCAGCGGATGCAGGAAGGCGTCTCGAACCTCGTCCTGCTCGCCGTCCCGCTGTTCATCTTCCTCGGCTTGCTGATGGAGAACGCGGGGATCGCGCGGCGGCTCGTCGAGGCGCTGGCGAGCCTGGTCGGTCATTTGCGCGGCGGGCTGAGCATCGTGCTCGTCGCCGCGATGTACCTCGTCTCCGGCATCTCCGGCTCGAAGATCGCCGACATGGCGGCCGTCGCGCCGGTGCTCTTCCCCGACATGGTTCGCCGCGGGCAGAAGCGGCCGTCGATGATCGCGCTGCTCGCGACCTCGGGCGCGATGGCCGAGACGATCCCGCCGAGCCTCGTGCTGATCATCATCGGCTCCGTGACCGGCGTCTCGATCAACGCGCTGTTCTACGCCGGGCTCCTCCCGGCGGTCGTGTGCTCGATTCTGCTGATCGCCGTCGCGCTGTGGAGCGCGCGGCGCGAGAACGTCTCGCTCGAAACTTTCGCCGGCTGGGGCGCGGTCGCGCGCGCGGTCCTCATCGCGCTGCCGGGGCTCGTCCTGCCGCTCGTGATCCGCTACTTCGTGGTCGACGGAATCGCGACCGCGACGGAAGTCAGCGTCGTCGGCATCATCTACAGCCTGCTGATCGGCGTTCTCGTCTACCGCGAGTTCAAATGGTCGTCGCTCTACCCGGCACTGGTCGACACGACCGCGCTCGCCGGGGCGATCTTGCTGATCATCGCGACCGCGACGGCGATGGGCTGGGCTTTGACGCAGTCGGGCTTCGCGCAGCAGCTCGCCGACGCACTCGGCCACGCGCCGGGCGGGACGGTCGGGATCATGCTGTTCTCGATCGTGCTGTTCATCGTGCTGGGCTCGGTCCTCGAAGGGATCCCGGCGATGGTGCTGTTCGGCCCGCTGCTCTTCCCGGTCGCAAAGGCGGCGGGGATCAACGAGGTCCACTACGCCATCGTCGCGGTGCTCGCGATGGGCGTCGGCTTGTTCGCGCCGCCGGTCGGGGTCGGGTTCTTTGCGGCCAGCGCGATCGGGAAGGCGCAGCCGGAAGAGGTCGTCGTCCCGATCGTTCCCTACATGCTCGCGCTGCTCGTCGGCCTGCTGATCATCGCGTTCGTTCCCTGGATCTCGCTCGCGTTCGTGCCCAAGACCCTGATGCCGTGACCGAACGGCCGCACCTGGTTGTCCTGCGCCACGTTCCGGACGCCGTCGTCGCGCGCTTGCGCGAGCACGCGCGCGTCACCGACGTCTCCGACCTGCCGCGCACCGCGTGGGGCGCCGCGCTCGGCGACGCGATCGGCGTCCTCGGCAGCTCGTCGACGTCGATCGACGCGGAGCTGGTCGCGCAGGTGCCCGGGCTGCGGATCGTCGCGTTCCAGTCGGTCGGCTACGACAACGTCGACCTCGAAGCGCTGCGCGCGCGCGGGATCGTGCTGACGAACGCGCGCGGCTCGCTCGTCGACGCGGTCGCCGACGTGACGTTCTGGCTCGTCGTCGCTGCGCGGCGCCGCTTTCGGCTCGCCGTCGCCTGGGCGCGCGACGGCCGCTGGATGCGCGGCGATGCCCCGTTCTCGAACGACGTCGCCGATGCGACGCTCGGAATCGTCGGCTTCGGCGAGATTGGCCCCGCGGTCGCGCGGCGCGCGCAGGCCGCCGGGATGCGCGTGATCTACAGCAACCGCACCCCGCGCGCGGACGACGCGCAAACCGGCGCCGCATACCGCTCGTTCGACGCACTGCTCGCCGAGTCGGACTGCGTCGTCGCGCTCGTCCCGCTGACGCCGCAAACGCGCCGAATGTTCGACGACGACGCGTTCGCGAAGATGAAGCGAACTGCGACGTTCGTCAACGCCGCCCGCGGCGCGATCTGCGACACCGACGCGCTCCTGCGCGCGCTGGAGCAGAAGACGATCGCCGGCGCTGCGCTGGACGTGACCGATCCCGAGCCGCTTCCGCCCGACCATCCGCTCTACGCGCGCGAGGACGTCGTGATCCTCCCGCACGTCGGAAGCGCGACGGTCGAGACGCGCACGCGCATGTCGATGCTCGCCGCCGAGAACCTCGTCGCGTTCGTCGAGGGCAAGCCGCTGCTCACGCCGGTCGCGCTCGGCTGAGCGCTGCCATTCGAGGAGACCGAGTCAATGCGATCCTGGTTCGTTCGCGCGGCGAGTGCCGCCGTGCTGGGCGCGGTCTGCCTCGGCGCTGGCGGTCCGGCTGCCGTGCCCAGCGCGCGCCCAGTGCCGTTCGAGCCGTTCCCGCTCGCGCGCGGCACGTGGCTCCAGGACCTCGCGTTCGCACCGGACGGGCGGACGCTCTACGCGACGCTGGGGATCCGGCCGTGTTGTACGGTCGTCGTCTCGCAGCGCGCCGGGGCGGGTTGGACGCGGCCGGCGACCGCGCCGTTCTCGGGTGTCTGGCGTGACCTCGAAGAGGTCCTCAGTCCGGACGGGCGCGAGATGATCTTTGCATCGAACCGGCCGGTCCGGCCGGGGGGAGCGGTGCTCGACGCGTTCTACAACGGCCGGGCACGGCGTGGAACCGGCGGCAACCTGTGGCGCGTCCAGCGCAGCGGCGCCGAGTGGGGCACGCCCGAGCGGCTTCCCGACGCCGTGAACGCGAGCACATCGACGTTCAGCCCGGCGATCGCCGCCGACGGGACGCTCTACTTCATGCGCGCGACCGGACCGCGCGGGACCTTCCACCTCTTCGTGGCGCGGCGTGCTGGCGGTGTCTACCGCGCCAGCGCGCCGGCACCGTTCGGCGATCCGCGCTACGCCGAGTTCGACCCGACGCTCGCGCCCGACGACTCGTACGTCGTCTTCGCATCGACGCGGCCGCCGTCGCGCCCCAAGACCGCCGACTTGTTCATCGCCTTCCGCTGGGGCGACGGCTGGACGACGCCACGCGACCTCGGCCGATCGATCGACTCTGCAGGCGATGCGAACGAGCCACGAATCGCGCCGGACGGACGAACGCTGACGTTCACGTCGGCGGCCGACCTCACGCACGGTGCCATGAAGGCCGTCCGCGGCGCGCAGCGGCGGTTGTGGCGCGTCGACCTTAGTCCGTGGCTCGCCGCGTGGCGCGGCCGCTCGTGACGGTCGGCTGACGCGCTACGACGTCGTGAAGATGTAGAGCGTGTCGGACTGCCGGCTTCCGCCGTTGACGGGGCCGCCGGCGGGCAGGTAGATCGAATTGCCGATCACGGCCGCGCCGGTGCCGTGGCGGCCTTCGGGGAGCGGAGTCAGGCTGGTCCACTCGTTCGTGCGCGGGTTGTACGCCTCGTTGTTGGTGAACGTCCCGCCGCCGCGTTCGCCGCCGATCGCGAGGATGCGGTCGCGGTAGACGACGACCGCCATCCCGCTGCGCTGCGAGGGCATCGGCGCGCCCGCGCTCCAGCGGTTGGTCTTCGGGTCGTAGACGTCGACGTACGAGGTGTTGTGGTCGAAGTCGTCGATCCGGCCGGCGATCGCGTACAGCTTCCCGCCGTACGCGACGAGCCCCATGTGGTCGCGCCCGACCGGCAGCGGCGGGGCGGTCGTGTAGCGCTTCGTCGCCGGATCGAAGACGAGGTGCGTCGCGACGCTGTGCACGTCGCGCCCGCCGACCAAGTGCAGCTTGCCGTCGAGCGCGGCGACCGCGACCGAACCCAGCGCGGTCGGCAGCGCCGGAAGCGCGCTCCACGCGTCGGCGGCCGGGTCGTAGACGTTCGCGTCGGCAACGGCGCTGCGGTTCTGCGCGCTGAACCCGCCGAACGCGTACAGCTTGCCGTCGAGCGCGGCGAGCCCGACGTGGTTCAGCCCGCGCGGAAGCGGCGCGAGCGTCGACCAGCGGCCGGTGTTCACGTCGAAGCTCTGCACCAACGGTTCGTCCACGTCGACCTTGCCGGTGCTGTCGAGCGCGGTCGGGTTCGGTCCCGCCGCGCCGTAGCCGCCGACGACGTAGAGCGTGCTCCCGATCGCCGCCACGGAAACCTCGCTGCGCTCGACCGGAAGCTGCGGCCCCTTCGACCATGTCCCGAGAAAGCTGGTCTGCGCGAGAACCGGCGCAGCGGCGAGGAGCGCGGCGCACACGGCCGTCGCGAAGGTGGGCAAGCGTCTCATCAGCGGAGACCTTACCCATCGCACGATTCGGTTCCGCCCGGGCGAAAAGCGGCTGATCCTCTTGGTACCATGATTTCCGAGGCGACCAGTGAATCTCGCCGCGTGCAGTGCCAGTTCTTGGTCATCTTATCACCTGGCCGATCGTTCAGCACGGTCTTGTCGGCGATGCTCGGCCTGCACCCGGACATCGTCGCTTTACCGGAGACGTGCCTGTTCGCCCGCGACACAATGCACGACTACATCGACGGCCTCGGCTACGGTCTTTTCGAAGCTGGCCTCATCCATGCCGTCGCGCGACTATACTTTGCCGACGCGCCGCAGTCACGGACCTTGGCGCGTGGATGGATTCGCGATCGTCGTGGCTTAACGACGCGCGTGGTCCTCGATGAGCTGGTTGCGCGCGCGAATCGGAGGATCGTCGTCGAGAAAACGCCGATCATCACGACGAAGCTCGAACACATGCGCCGAGTCGAGAGCTGGCTTGGAGAGTCCGTCCGCTATCTGCACTTGGTGCGTCATCCGCACACGTTCGGGGTCTCATTGATCGAGACTGCGAGCGCGATGCTTCGGCAGGCGACGCCCGAGGTGGCAGGTCGCTGGTTTCGAGACGAGGAGTCGATCTTCTCGTCGCTGCGGGCGCCGGGAACGGACGAACTCGACCCCGAGCGTCCCTGGGTTGCGCGAAACGCTCGCATCGAATCGTTTCTCGAATGTATTCCCGATCGTCGGTGGATCAGGATGCGCGGCGAGGACGTCGTTGCGAATCCGGCGGCCGCGCTGATCCACCTGTGTGCATGGCTCGGCGCGCCGGTCGGCCCGGCGGCACTCGACGCAATGCTCCATACCGAGAATTGGGAGTTCGCGTCGGGTCCGCCGGGTGCGGCCGGCGGCGATCGCAAGTTTTTCGCTGACCCGGCGCTTCGAGAGGTCAGCGCATGGCCCGGCAGTGCGACGTCCGCCGTCCCCTGGGCTACTGACGGGCGCAGGTTGGGCAACGAGGCGATGGAGATGGCGCAGCGCTACGGCTACGTGTGAGCTTGAACGGAGACGTGCAGCTTCGGGCCGGTCGAGCAGTGACGCGCCGCTTCGCAACGCGCAATGACGGTGTCGTAGATGGACGTGATCGCGCGGCCGCGTGATTCTCGAGATTGCGCTTGATCGAGCGCGATCGCGATCTGATCCGCGACATGAGGGTCGGCTAGTTGCAGCTCCGCCATCAAGGTCTTCTGTGGCGGGCGCCATCGGCGCGTGAAGCAGAAAAATGCCGCGACCGCCGACTCGACATAGTCGCACATCAGATATGCCTCTTGTGCCGGCTCGGCGCCGAACGCGGCGCGGACCGAGGCCAGTCCGTCCCGCAATTTGTTGCCGTGCACGAAGATTTGCAATTCGGTCGGGGCTGGGCGCGGGCTTGACCAGATCCGTCTCGCCAGCGCTTGCAGCCCCTCCAAGACCTCGGTCGGGTCGAAGATCGGCCACCCGTCGGCATAGTTGTAGACGAGAACCGGGTCGCGTCCCTTCTCGATGTTCAGGCGGACGAGTTCGGTTGGGTGGATGAACAGGTCGATTTCACGGCCACGAACGTCGAGCCGGCGCCGCTGTCGCCAATCTCCGCTGAACGGCACGAAGACGTCGAGGTCCGAATCATCACGGGCCGTATTCCGAGACGCCGAGCCGCCAACGAGAACACTCGTCAGCCGATCGCCGAACTCAGCATGCATCATCTCGAATACGTCCTGGATCACCGCCCCGAAGCGCAGGGATGGGTCGGAGCGCGACGCGGACGAAGGAGTCGTGATCATCGAGCAGGTCTCACATTGGTGACGGACCCTGCCAGCTTGAACCGTCGGAATATTTGATTTGGTACACGGTGCATCGCGAGACTGCTCCGAGCCGCTGATTCGGAGCACCAGTGTCCGGCGCGACCAATTGCCATTCGGTCATTTGTCGGTCCTTCCATGGTTCGATCGGTCCATGAAACGTGTAGCCGACGAGGCTGTGAGGCGTCTCTAGGAGTGCCACGACGCTGGAAAGCGTCTTCGTCGACAAATTCTTGACTTTGGCCGTTACCTCTACCTCATGCCCTCGAACCCCCAATACGGCGCAATCCTTGGCGGTTGCCGGGGCGCAACCTGATGCAGATACACCGAGGACTAGCAGCGCCGCAAGAAGGACCGCGGTGTCAAGGCATAAGGGGCGCGTCGCCTTACCCATGATCGTCATTGAAAGTTCGGTTGTAGTTGTGTTCCATTCGGCCAGGCGTACGCCGTAAGGGCGCTCAAGGACTCGTCGAGGCCGATGTTTGTCTGGATTTCCTGCGCAGAAAAGTCTCCGGCGTACAGCATGAGGCCGTAGGCCCAGGCATTGCTGTTCATGTTCGTCGGATCATAATTCGGCATGATGGAGGACCGCGATTGGTACCTGTTCTTCGTGTCGACGAGATGCTGCCAATACGTGGGATAGTCAGGCGTGGTCTGCTGCTGATTCGTGAGCAGGAACGACTGGAAGTCGGTCGTCGGGTTTTGCGGAAACACGGCGAACTGTAGCTTCCCTTGAACGTTGCCGGCTTGCAGAATGGGGCCAACCGGCGAGATGGTCGGCCAATTGCCGGTCCATTCCTGAACGTACAGGTGTCCCGCAGTCGGTACGTTGACGTTACCACTCGACACCTGCGAGCCGGCCGTAGACATTCCAACGGAGATATACGTGTAGACAGGAGGCGGCGGCGGGAGGGAGCCTCCCGAGCCCCCGGACGAGTAGTATCCTGGAGATAGGTAGTAGATCCCCGAGCACCATCCAGAGCCGGAATTTTCGACGAAGCCGTCAATCGTGCAAATCGAAAGATCCTCTCGCTTCGTCCGAGTATATCGTCCGAGGCTAGACGCGACGGGATCGCTCGGAGGAACCTTAGGGTCAACCCAAGGGCGGTAGTCCGGAGTGACTTGCCATGGGTCTCGGACTGTCGCAGGCATGTTAGACGGAGTGGTGCGCGAGGCCGCGACGAAGACGTAGCAGTCGTTGCACTCCCTGCGTGCATTGTTGAGCCGGGCGGTGTGCGATGCGAATGAAGCGATCGCCATGACCGTCTTATCCGTATACGGCGCGCTGACCGTCGGCAAGGCAGACATCTCGATCGGCCCGGCGCCCGAGTATGAAAGGCTCACGTTGCTCAAGGGCCATACGTAGGTGTGGCCGTAGGCGTGTACGATGAGCACGTGACCCGTTCGCGTGACGATGGCCGTCGGCGGGAAGACGTGCTCCACCGCGCCATTCGTCACCGTGACGAACCGAGCGATCTTCGCGAACGCCCTCGCATCGGAGATGACGCGCGTCAACTCCTGCTCGGAGTTTCCGTAGGCAGCGACGATCTCCGAGTTCGTATGCCGCGGAGCTGGTGGCGAGACCGCGTTCGTCCCGTTAGCGCATCCAGTCACGACGACCGAAGAGAGCGCGGCGGCGGATGTCGCGACTGCGCGGCCCCGCCTGAAATTGTTCCCTGTCTTCATAAGGAGTCTCCCACACCAAGACGGCAGACGCTACCCAGCTGCGCTATTGTCTTCGTGGCGAGAAATAGCACCCCTTGTGTTGCCGAGGTGGCTTGCCTGAGGATCACAGCCGCAGGAGCCCGTTCCACCCGCACGAATCGA
>JAFAMK010000266.1 GCA_019233415.1 Vulcanimicrobiota bacterium | reverse complement strand
GCGCCCCGGTCGCGGCGAACGGGATGACGAGGATGACCGTCAGGATGGCCCGTGACACCGCCTCGAGCGCCATCGAGCCCGACAGATCGGCGAACAGGTGCGCACCCTGCAGCACGCCGCGCTGCACGTACGCCGTGAACAGCAGCGCGGTCGCAACGGCGGTCGTCACAATCGCGCCGCTGTCGGTGAGGTTCAGGAAGCGCGCGATCGGGTCGCGCGCGAGCGCGGCGACCAGCACGACGAGCACGCCGGCGAGCAGCGGCCAGCGCGTCACCGCGTCGGCCAGCCGGCGCAGCGCGGCGCGGTCGCCGCGCGCTTCCAGTTCCGCCGCGACGCGCGCGACGATCAGCTGGGCGACGAGCGCGGGCGCGGCGAGCAGCAGCATCGACGCGGCGAGCGCGGTCACTTCGCCGTAGACTTCCACGCTCGCCAGCCGGCCGACGAGCATGTAGAACAGGAAGTTGCAGACGTTGAAGACCAGCACGCCGCCGAAGACGATCGCGCCGTGGTGCAGGACGTCGCTGCGCCGGATGCGCTCGAGCAGGTGCATTGCTACAGCCGCAGCCCGAAGTCTTCCGCGTCGACGGTCAGGTTCGGGTTGTAGTACGGGTCGCGCGCCGCCCAGGCGGGCCAGCGCCGGCGAATCTGGCCGACCTCTTCCATCGCGCGCGCGACCTTGGCCGGCGTGTCGTCCCCGCCCCTGCTCTTCGACTCGTAGTGGTACAGCTTCGCGCGCGGGACGAACACGTTGCGGTAGCCCGCGCGGCGCAGCTTCAAGCACAGGTCGACGTCGTTGTACGAGACGGCGAGCGTCTCGTCGAGGCCGCCGACCTCGAAATACTTGCGCTTCTCCACCATCAGGCAGGCGCCGGTAACGGCGAGGTAGTTCGTGTCCAGCTCGAGCGCGCCGTGGTAGCCGGCGGTGTTGCCCGGGAGGTAGCGGTGCGCGTGGCCGGCGAGGCCGAGGATGCCGAGCACGACGCCGCCGTGCTGCACGGTCCCGTCCCCGTAGAGCAGCAGCGCGCCGACCGCGCCGACGGAAGGGCGGCGCGCTTGCGCCAGCATCGCCTCCATCCAGTCCGGCGCGATCACTTCCGTGTCGTTGTTGAGCAGCAGCAGGAATGCCGCCTCGGTCGCGCGCGCGGCCTCGTTGTTGAGCCGCGAGTAGTTGAACGGCGCGGGATCGCGCACGACGCGGAAGCGGTCGGGCTCGCGCCGCTCCCAGTGCGCGAGCAGCTCCAGCGTGGTGCCTTCGCGGCTGCCGTTGTCGACGACGAGCACCTCGAAGTCGCGGTACGCGGTGCGCTCGAAGACCGACGCGATGCACGGGCCGAGCAGGTCGACGCGGTCGCGCGTCGGGATGACGACGCAGACGCGCTCGTTCCCCGGCACATCAAACCGCACGTCGGCGCCGGCGTCGGCGGAACGCACGTGCGCCGCCTCGCCGCGGCGCTGCAGCGCGACCTCGACCGCGAGCGCGAGATCGGCGCGCTCGACGACGTTGCGCACGTGGCGGTGGCAGAGCACCTGCGCGACGTGCACCACCTCGCCCGTGCGCTCGGTGACGCGCAGCAGCGCCTCGTACCAGCGCGCCGTCTCGAAGACGTCGCGCACGCCGCCGACTTCTTCGAGAAGCGCCCGGCGCATGACGCAGAGACGGCCGACGTAGTCGCGCGTCAGCAGCGTTTCCGGCGACCAGTCGGGCTTGAACCACGGCTCGCCGGGGACGCCGCGCTCGTCGATCCGGTCCTCGTCCGAGTAGACGACGTCGGCGTCGTCTTGCAGCGCCAGCGCGAGTTCGAACAGCGCGTGCGGTTCGAGCCGGTCGTACGGGTCGAGCGCGCCGACGAAGTCGGCATCGCCGAACCGGTCGCCGCCCGGCGGCACGAGCACGATGCGCCCGTCCTCGCCGGCGAGCGCGCGCAGCTCCGGCACGTGCTGGTCGCCCGGGTCGTCGAGCAGCACGCGCGCCGACCACACGTCGTAGACCTGCTCGCGCAGCGAGCGCAGCGTCGCCGCGACGCCTTCGCTGCCGCGGCCACGCGCGTCGACGACCAGCGCGAAGCCGATCGTCTTCGGCAGGAAGCGCGCCGTCGCGCGCATCCGCGCGACGTCCTCGTCGCGCAAACGGTGGTGTTCGCGGAAGAGCTGGTACGGATCGCCGAGCGCCGCCAGCTCGACCGCGCGCGCGTCGTCCTCGGCGATGCGAACGGGATCTTCCGCCGGGCCGATGCCGAACCGGCGCCGCGCCGCAAACCATCTGTCGCGCAGCCGCCAGAAACGGCTGACGCGCATCGCCTCGATCGTGCGGCGCTGTCGCTGTACCAGCGGGTACAGGTACGCGACCTGCGCGAGCAGCGCGTCGCGCGAGCGGCCGTCTTCGAGCGCACCGAGCCCGTCGATCGCCTCGGAGGTGCGCGCCGCGACGCGGTGCCAGCCGCCGCGCGTCTCGACGTACGCGGCGCCGGCTCGCGCGAGCGCGCCGAGCGCGTCGTCGCCGGGTAGAGCGCGCACCGCGTCGGCCCAGCCGGCGCGCGGCACGACGATCCCGCCGCCCGTCTCCCGCACGAGCGCCGCGGCGCCCGGTGCGTCCTCCGCGGCAAGGACCGGCTTGCCGTACGCCCACGCCTCCACCACCTCGGGCACGAACCCGACGCCCTCGCCACCGACCGCGACGGCGCGCGCGCAGGCGAAGTACGCCGCGCGGTCGCGCTCGTCGATCCCGCTCAGCGCGACGACCGCCGTCCCGCCGCCTTCGAGCTGCGCGACGAGCCGCGGGTCGTCGCCGGCGGCGAGCACGTAGGCGGCGCCGCGCGTGACGTGCCGGACGCGGTCGAGGTGCAATTCGCCGCGCGGGACGACGTCGACGCCGAGCCCGACGATCCGCGTGCGCGCGCGCGGCGCGGGGCCGTACAGCTCCGCGACGAGCAGCGCTTCGGCCTCCGTCGTGCACAGGATCATGCGTGCGCGCGACACCGCCGCCGCGACGGCGGGAAGCCGCGCCGCCGGCTCGTCGTCGAGCAGCGGGACGAGCAGCGCGCGTTCGGCGACCTCGCCCAGCGCGTGCACGGTCGTCGGCACGGTCAGGTCGACGAACAAGAACGCGTCGTACCGGTCGGCGGCGGCGCGCACGTGCGCGAGCAGCTCGGGGCTGCGCACGCGCTCGTCGAGCAGCGCCTGCGCGCGCTCGGCGACCGCCGCGCCGGCGCGCCGCACCGCGAGCAGCGCTTCGTCGTACGCGACGCGGTCGGGTGCGACGACGCGGAAGCGCTGGACCGGGAAGGGTTCGGTGTGATCGGTTCCCGCGCGGTAGAAGTTCGCGTCGGGCGCCTCGCGCGTCGTCGTCGTCGTGACGACTTCCACCTCGACGCCTTCGAGCGCGAGATGCGTCGCGTACGCGAACGCGAAGCGCTCCTTGCGCCCGCGCAGCTCGCGCCCGAAGAACGGCGTGACCAGCGCGACGCGCTGGCGGCCGGGAGAGCTCACGAAACGACCGCGGTCGCGGCGGGCGCCCGCGGCGCGACGTACGACGCCGCGCGCCGCCGCTCGAAGAGCCGGCGCGCCGCGATCTCGGCGACCGCGACGCCGACGACGAGCCAGTACGCCGACGCGACCTTCGGGAAGAAGAACAGGTCGTCGAAGACTTGGTGCGAGGCGAGCGCGACGGTCGCGCCGAGCGCGCCGACGACCAGCGGGCGGCGCACGCCGCTGCGCGCCAGCGTCACGATCGTCACGACGAACAGCGCGATCGTCGCGACCAGCCCGACGACGCCTTCTTCGGCCAGGCTCTGCAGGTAGATGCTGTTCGCGTGCGTGCGCACGTCGCGCAGCCCGACTTCATTGAGGTCCAGCTCGTAGTTGCCCGCGCCGACGCCGACGAACGGCGAGGTGCGCCACAGCGCGACCGCGGCGTGCCAGAGCTGCGAGCGGTTCGCGAGGTGATCGGCGGCCTGCGGCGCCTGGTCGAGCGAGAAGTAGCCGGCCGGGACGCCCGCGCGCACCGCGACGAACACGCCGAGCACGACGACCAGCGCGACGGCGCCGGCGAACCGCCATGCGGCATTGCTGAACGGGCGCAGCACGACGAGCACGGCGACGACGCCGAGCGCCACGCCGACGATCCCGGAACGCGAGAACGTCAGCAAGTCGGTGATCGCGGCCAGCGCGATGACGAAGCCGAGAAACCGGTCGCGATGGACGAGCGCGCGCGCGACGAGCACCGGCAGCGCAACGTCGAGGTAGCCGGCGAGCTGGTTCGGGCCCTCGAGCGCGCCGGCGATCCGCGGGACCGACTGCCCGTGCACGAAGA
This sequence comes from Vulcanimicrobiota bacterium, assembly GCA_019233415.1. Lineage (GTDB taxonomy): Bacteria > Vulcanimicrobiota > Vulcanimicrobiia > Vulcanimicrobiales > Vulcanimicrobiaceae > Vulcanimicrobium. The sequence goes on along the minus strand of JAFAMK010000266.1, from coordinate 3,388 downwards.
TGCCGCTGTGCGCGCCGATCACGTACTCGGCGAGCGCGGAGCAGCAGACGAGGACGACCGCCGCTTCGAGCATCCGCCAGAACGGGCGGTCGTCGGGATCGGTCGCGAACGCCGCGACCGCGCCGAGGAAGAGCAGCAGGTATTCGCCGCCCTTGAGCGCCTCGCGCAAGACGTCACCGAGATGCTGCGCGTGCAGCGCGCTCAGCGCGATCGCGAGCAGCGTCGCACCGAACGCGGCGACCATCGCGCGCACGGGGAACGTACGAAACGCCGCGAGGTCGGGGCGCGAGAACGCCAGTGCGACCAGCATCCCGACGAGGCCGGCTTTCAGCGTCGTGATCGTCGTCGGGCCGGCGTAGCGGGCGAGGTCGAACGGGGCGAGGACCAGCAGCGCGGCGACGCCGAGCGCGGGCCGGCGGCGCGTCAGCAGCGCGACGGCGACCGCGCACGCGACGTAGACGAGCGCGCTCGCGAGGTCGACCGGCACGTGCGTCTCGTGGCGCAGCGTGACGGTCCAGGGCTGAAGGCTCACGCCGGGCGTGACCCTGTCACGGCAGCGGCACGAGCTCGCGGGGGCGGCGACGGCGCAGCAGCAGGTCGATGGCGAGCGAGAGTTCCTCGGAGTCGACCAGCCGCGCCAGCACGAGGAACACGAAGACGCCGAACAAGAGATGTTCGCCGAGGTTCGCGACGCGCGCGATCGTCGTGGGCGCGGGCGGCGTGCGCGTCACCTGCACGGCCGCCAGCGCAACCGCCATCACCGCGGAGCACGCGCCGACCTTCAGCAGCGAGACGCCGATCGTGCGCAGGTGGAACCCCCCCAGCGCGCGCCACGCGACGACGACGAACGCGATCGTCTGCAGCGTCTGCGAGACCGCGTTCGCAAGCAGCAGCCCGCGGGCACCGAGCGACGGCAGCCAGGCCAGCGAGAGCCCGACGTTGATCGCGACCGTCGCGACCGAGATCGCGATCGCGACCCGCACGACGCCGCACGCGTACAGGCAGCGCGTCAGCACGACGTTCGCCGCGAGCGCGACGAGCCCGACCGCGGCGTACGGCAGCAGCTGCGCGCAGAGCACCGTCGCTTCCGGCGTGAACGCGCCGCGCTCGAACAGGGTCTGCACGATCGGGCCGGCGAGCATGCACAGCCCCCACGCGGACGGCAGCGTCAGGAAGATCACCATCTGCAGGCCGGTGGCGACGCTCTTGCGCATCGCGACCTTGTTCTTGTTCGCGAACTGGCTGGCGAAGACCGGGAAGATCACCGTCGCGATCGCGGTCACGAAGATCTGCTGCGGAAACCCGACGACCTTCACGGCGAAGTTCATCCCCGCGATCGTTCCCTCGCTCATCCCCGAGGCGAAGTAGCGGTCGAAGAACATCGCGATCTGTCCCGCCGCCGAACCGATCGCGATCGGTCCCAGCACGTGCAAGAGCCGCACCATCCCCGGGTGGCGCAGGTCGAGCGCAAAGCGGAAGCGGTGCAGCGCGAAGAACGACGGCAGCAGCGCGAGCAGCGAGACGAACGCGCCGGCGAGCGCGCCGAAGACGAGCGCGTTCGCGTGGTAGTGCGGCTGCGCGAACCAGACGAACCCGATGATGCACAGGTTCGCGACGACGCCCTGCAGCGCGGCGGCACCGAAGCGGTGGTACGCGTTGAGCAGCGCGCCGATCACGCCGGCCAAACTCGTCGCGACGATCGTCGGCATCAGCCAGCGCGTCATCTCGACCGCGGTTCGCACGTGGGCCGGCGAGAAGCGCGCGATGCGCGGCACGTACCACGGCGCGAGCCACGCGCCGAGCGCCGCCGCCGCGCCGAGCACGACGACCAGCGTGACGATCACCGTCGAGGCGACCTTCCATGCTTCGTCTTCGCGCTCGGTGTTGACGTAGTCGGAGAAGAGCGGGACGAGCGCGGTGACGAGCGCGCCGTTGAACAGCCCGAACAAAATGACCGGGACGACCGAGGCGGCGAGGAACGCGTCGAGCTGCCACGACGTGCCGTAGGCACGCGCGTAGACGACCTCCCGCACGAAGCCCAAGATCGTCGAGGCGAGCGTCGCGCCCATCACGAGGACCGTCGACAGCGCGACGCGCCGGGGACTGCGGCCCTCGGCGACGACGGTCAGGCGGCGGTTAATGCGCGCCGACCCCCCGCAGCACGGCCGGAACGGTCCGGGCGATGATCGCGAGGTCGAGCCACGGTGACCACGCGTCGATGTAGGCGTTGTCGAGCGCCATCCACTCTTCGAACGAGAGGTGCGAGCGCCCGGAGATCTGCCACAGGCACGTCACGCCCGGCTTGACGACGAGCCGGCGCAGCGCGTAGCCGTCGTAGTGCGCGACCTCTTCCGGCAGCGGCGGGCGCGGCCCGACGATCGCCATGTCGCCGAGCAGCACGTTGACGAAGTTCGGCAGCTCGTCGATCGAGGTGCGGCGCAGGAACGCGCCGAGCCGGTGGAGCCGCGGGTCGTCGCGCATTTTGAATACCGGGCCGTCGGCTTCGTTGAAGCGGCGCAGTTCGGGCAGCATCGCGTGCGCGCCGCGGACCATCGTGCGCAGCTTGAACATCCGGAAGCGCCGGCCGTCGAGGCCGATCCGGTTCTGGCGGTAGATGGGGTTGCCGCCGCTCACCACCACGATGCCGAGCATCGCCAGCAGCACGACCGGCGCGGTGACGGTCAGCAGCGCCAGCGAGACGACGACGTCGAGGCTGCGCTTCGCGAAGCCGTACCAGGCCGGGCGCGCCGGCGCGGCGGGGAACGGGATCCCGACCGGGAGGTCGGACAGGGCCGCGGTCAGCGGCAGCTCGACGGCGCTCATCGGCCGTTCGCCCCGAGGATCGCCTCGACGCGCTCGCCGACGTAGCCGAGGCCCTCGATCACACCCAGCTCGCGTCCCGGCGCCGGCCCGTACTCGAGGTACGGGACGAACTCGCGGGTGTGGTCGCTGCCGGGCTGGGTCGGGTCGCAGCCATGGTCCGCCGTGAACATCAGCGCGTCGCCGGGCCGAATACGCTCGATCAGTTCAGGAATACGAGCGTCAAGGCGCGCGAGGGCCTCCGCGTAGCCCCGTACGTCTCTGCGGTGCCCGTACTTGGTATCGAAGTCGTTGAGGTTCACGAACACCAAACCGTGATCTGTTGCATCGGCCAGCGCGAGGGCACGATCCACCGCCTCGCCGTTGTCGGCGACGCGAACGGACGACGCGATCCCCTGGCCGCTGTAGATGTCACAAATCTTCCCGACGGCGTGCACCCTCACGCCTTGCCGCTCGAGCCGGTCCAGGACCGTCTCCGGAGGCGGAATGGCGTAGTCGCGCCGATTCGGCGTCCGCGCGTACGTTCCGGGCGCGCCGACGAACGGCCGCGCGATCACGCGGTTGACCT
>JAFAMK010000059.1 GCA_019233415.1 Vulcanimicrobiota bacterium | reverse complement strand
CGGCGCCGAGACACGGATCAGCTACGCGCCGTCGACGCAATTCTACCTCGCCGACCGCGAGGCCGGGACGCCGTGGCTGACGCGGCTGCACTTCCCCGTGCAGGTCGTCGAGCGCATCGAGACGTTCGACTGGATCGGGCGCAGCCGGTTCGTCAGCCGCTATGCGTACCACCACGGCTACTTCGACGGGATCGAACGCGAGTTTCGCGGGTTCGGGATGGTCGAGGAGTGGGACACCGAGGAACGCCGCGACGACACCGCATTCGCCGACGGCGCGTCGACGAACTGGGACGACGCGTCGCTGGTGCCGCCAGTGCATACGCGCACGTGGTTTCACACCGGCGCGTTCGCCGAAGCCGGCGACGTCGCAAGCGGCTACGCAGCAGAGTACTGGGGTGCGTCGGGGCTGCCCCCATCCGTCTTCGATCCGGCGCTCACCGTGCCGGACGAAGTGCGCGAGGCGTACCGTGCGCTGAAAGGCCATCCGCTGCGCGTCGAGGTGTTCGCCGACGACGGATCGCCGCGCGCCGGCGTTCCGTACACGGTCACCGAGAGCACGTACACGGTACGACGCATCCAGCCGTTCGGGCTGAACCTCCATGCCGCGTTCTACGTGCACGAGCGTGAAACGCTGGAGTCGCATTACGAGCGCGCCGCGAGCGACCCGCGCGTCAAGCACGACGTCGTCCTCGACGTCGATCCGTTCGGCAACGTCACGCGCAGCGTCGCCATCGGCTATCCGCGCCGGCCCGGCTACGCGCCGCCCGAACCGGCGCTCTCGCCCGCGTTCCAGTCGATGCTTGCGTACGATCAGACGCGCCTGCACGTCGGCGCGGCACAGCACGGCTACACGAACGACCTAACCGATCACCTCAAGCTCCCTGACGCATACCGCACGCCGCTACCGTGCGAGTCGATCGTCGCGGACGTGACCGGTGTCTCGCCCTTGGGCACGGTTTTCACCTTCGCCGAGCTGGACGCAATCTGGCACACGGTCTGGGACGGCATGCACGACGTCGCGTACGAGGACGTCCCGGTCGCCGACGTCGACGGCGGCGGTGCGCTACCAAACGTTCCGACGCGGCGCATCGTCGAACACAGCCGCACGCAGTACCGCAGCGACGACTTGAGCGCGTTGCTCGACCTCACCGTCCTTCAGCCAGGTGCACGCGCCGGCGAGGAGTATCACCTCGCGCTCACGCCGAGCCTCGTCTCGAGCGTGTTCGGCGCGCTCGTCGACAACGCGATGCTGCAGGAGGGCGGCTACGTCCAGCTCGCGGGAGTGGACGGCTGGTGGACGCCGTCCGGACGCGTCTACTACTCCGACGGCGACGCTGACCCGGCCGCGGTCGAGCTCGCCGCCGCGAAGGCGCACTTCTTCGTTTCGCGCCGCAGCGTCGACCCGTTCGGTGCGACCACACGCGCGGGCTATGATGCGTACGACCTGCTCGGCGTCAGCGCGACCGACGCCGTCGGCAACGTCACGGCGTCGACGAACGACTACCGCGTCCTGAAGCCGTCGCTCGTTACCGACCCGAACGGGAACCAAATCCAAACCGCATTCGACGCGCTCGGCTTCGTCGCAGGCGTCGCGGCGATGGGGAAGAGCACCGAAAACCTCGGCGATAACCTGACCGGCTTCGTCGCGGACCTCGACGCGCCGACCATCGCGTCGTTCCTCGCCGATCCGCTGACGAACGCCGGCGCCGTGTTGGCAGGTGCGACGTCCCGCTTCGTCTACGACCTGTTTGCCTACCAGCGCACGCGCGACGACGCGCAGCCGTCGCCGGTCGTCGTCGCGAGCATTGCGCGCGAGACGCACGTCTCCGATCTCGCGCCGGGGCAGGCCGCGCGCCTCCATTGTACGTTCGTCTACGACGACGGGAACGGTCACGAGATCCAGACGAAGGCGCCGGCCGCGCCGGGTCCGGTCGTCGACGGTGGAGCCGACGTTACGCCGCGCTGGACCGGGTCGGGTTGGACGATCCTCGACAACAAGGGGAACCCGGTTCGGAAGTACGAGCCGTTCTTCAGCGCGACGCACGCCTTCGAGTTCGCGCGCGCAGTTGGCGTCAGCACGACGCTCTGCTACGATCCGGTCGGCCGCGTCGTCGCGCAACTCCATCCCGACCAGAGCTGGGAGAAGGTCGTCTTCGATCCCTGGCGGCACGACGCGTGGGACGGCAACGACACGGTGCTGATCGCCGATCCCCGCACGGATCCGGACGTCGGCGACTTCTTCGTGCGTCTGCTCGGGAACGCACCGAACGCATTCACGTCATGGCACGATCTGCGGATCGGCGGAACGTTCGGCGCCGATCCGGCCGAGTGCGCGGCGCAGCAGGACGCGGCGCTGAAGGCGGAGGCGCACGCGGCGACGCCGACGGTGACCCATGCCGACAGCGCGGGCCGCGACGTGCTCGTCGTCGCCGATGCCGGCGTGGCGGGCCGCCATCCGGTGCGCACGGCGCTCGACGCCGAGGCGAAGGCGCTTGCAGTCATCGACGCGCTCGGCCGCCGCTCGGTCGAGCACGTTCGCCGCGTAGCGCAGGGCGGCGGTGTCGCCTACGTCGCCGGCTACGACCTCCACGGTACGGCGCTATACGAGAACGGCAGCGACGGCGGCGAACGGCGCACGCTGCACGACGTCCTTGGGAGCCCGATCCGCGTCTGGGACGCGCTCGGCCGTGTCTTCCGCATTCGCTACGACGCGGCGCGGCGTCCGACCCATCGCTACGTGACGGTCGGCGGCCAACCCGAGATGCTTCTCGAACGGCTCGTCTACGGCGAAGGCCACGCCGACCGCAACCTCTGCACGCGGCTGTACCGTCGCTACGACGGCGTCGGGCTCGACGAGACGGTGCGCCACGACTACGCCGGCAACGTCACCGGCCGCGTGCGCCAGGTCGCCGTCGGCTATCACGCCGCTGTCGATTGGTCGCCGCTCGGCGACCTGACCGACGCGGCGGCGCTCGATACGGCAGCGACCCCGTTGCTCGATCCGAACGGTCGGTTCACGACGAGCATCGTCTACGATGCGCTCAACCGGCCGATCCAGACGGTGACGCCGCGCAGCGCGACGATGCACCCGAACGTCGTGCGCGTCGCCTATGACGAGGCGGGGCTCGTCGGCGCGCTCGACGCGTGGTTCCAGCGCGCCGCCGAACCGGCCGGCTTACTCGACCCCGTGTCGGCTGACGCACACGTGGCAAGCGCGATCGCCTACAACGCGCGTCGGGAGCGCGTCGCGATCACGCTCGGCAACGGAACCGTCACGGCCTACGACTACGAGCCGGCGACGTTCCGGCTGCGCGGGCTGACGACGACCCGTCCGGCCTCGTTCGCACCGAACCAGCGCGTCGTCCAGCAACTGGCCTACACGTACGATCCGGTCGGCAACGTCACGCGCATCCGCGACACGGCCGACATCCAGAACGTCGTCTTCTTCGCGAACCAGCGGGTCGAGCCATCGACGGACTACACGTACGACGCGCGCTACCGTCTGACCGCCGCGCGCGGACGCGAGCACCTCGGCCAGACGGGTGGCGTGCTCGCCGCACCGCAGCAGGTCGGGAGCGACGACGCGCCGCGCATCGGCCTGGCACAGCCTGGTGACGGCAATGCGATGGCGACGTATCTCGAAACCTACGCCTACGACGCCGCCGACAACATCCTCGCGATGGTGCACACGGTTGCGTCCGGCGCATGGACCCGGCGGTACGCCTACGCGGAACCCTCGCGGATCACCGCTGGCGAAACCGGGAACCGCCTCTCCGCGACGAGCCTCCCCGGCGATCCGGTGAACGGGCCGTACACGGCGCGCTACGCATACGACGCGCACGGCAACACCGTACAGATGCCGCATCTCCCGGCGCTGACGTGGGACGAGCACGACCGGCTGCGTTCGACGTGCGCGCAGGTCGTCGCGGCGGGGACGCCCGAGACGACGTGGTACGCGTACGACGCTGCCGGCGAGCGCGCGCGCAAGGTGACCGATCGCCAAGCCGCCGCGGGTGCAACGGCTGTGCCGAAGGCGGAGCGCATCTACCTCGGCGCCGTCGAGGTCTACCGCGAGTTCGCGGCCGACGGCATCACGGTAACGCTGCAGCGCGAGGTGCTACACCTCGCCCTCGAAGCGCATCGCATCGCGCTGATGGAGACGCGCACGGCCGGGACCGACCTCGGTGCGGCCAACCTGCTGCGGTACCAGTTCGCGAACCATCTCGAATCAGCGTCGCTCGAGCTCGACGACACGGCGCAGATCATCTCGTACGAAGAGTTCTTCCCGTTCGGTTCGACCGCGTATCAGGCGGTGCGCAGCCAGACACAAACGCCGAAGCGCTACCGCTTCACCGGGAAAGAGCGAGACACGGAGAACGGCTTCGCGTACCACGGCGCGCGGTACTACGCGCCGTGGCTCGGCCGCTGGACCGCGTGCGACCCGAAGGGCCTCGTCGACGGCCCGAACCTCTACGCGTACGCGCGCAACGCACCGGTGCGGCTCGTGGATCCGCAGGGGACACAGTCGGCTCCGCCGGTCAAGCTCCCAACGTCGTCGTCGGTGGTCCTCTACGGCTACGACACCGCCGGGAACCCCATGTACGTGCTCGGCGGCGGCGGCGGAACGGCGCCGCCTTCGGCTCCGCCGGCTCCGGAGAAGCCGCTCGAAGTGACGGTGCACGGCCCGCCGCCGAAACATCGCAAGAAGAAGACGAAGCCGTCCGCCGGTGCGGGGATCGGAGCGGGGAGCACGCGCTCGACGATCGACGCGCTCAAGCGCGTGCAATACGAGCGCGCGATCAAGCAGAAATCCGCCGAGGCCGTCGAGCAGGTTCGCAAGCTGCGCGCCTCCGACAAACCCGGCGACGCGGTGAAGGCGTGGAACGCGGCCGAAGAAGCGTCGGAGTTTCGCGGTAAGGTGCGCGCGGCGACGCGCAAGGGCATGTCGCCGACGGGGCGCACGATGTCCGACGCGATCGACAAGACGCATCCGACCAAGTGGTACGCCGAGAAGTATTCGTCGCCGCCCGAAGTTCGCCCGAAGATCGGCAAGGGCCGTCCGCCGATGCCGCCCGACCCGCAAGGCGCCTATGTCTACGAGGTCGCGGAAGATGTCGCAAAGGCAGCGGGCAAGAGCCGCGGCGGCTTCCCGGGCCTGCTCCTGAAATCCGGCCGTTACCTCGGTCCACTCGGCATGGCGGTTGGCATTGGGCTCTCGGCGCGTGAGGTTTACAACGCGCCGGAAGGCGAGCGGGGCCGCGTCGCGGCGCGCGAGGTCGGCGCGTTTGCCTACGGCATGCTCGGCGCGGAGGTCGGCGGCCTCGGGGCGCTGGCGGTTGCCGGACTCATCCTCGGTGCGACGCCGGTGGGCTGGGCGGCGTTCGGGATCGCCGCGGCGGGAGCACTCGTGGGCGGCCTCATCTTCGGCTACATGGGCGGCCAAACGGGCCAGGGCATCTACGACCGGATTTTCCGATGACGGCGGATTCTCGCATCTCACCACACCACGGTAAGCGGAGTATCACACGATGAGCGTACAACAGACGACCCTGAGCGCTGGGAGCAGTGGCGATGCGGTACGCGCATTGCAGACGAAGCTCATGCAGCTCGGGGCGACGATTCCGGCGGTCGAGCGGGCGACGGCGACGTATGGGCCGGCAACGGTGCAGGCGGTTGCGAACGTGCAGGCGCAGCACAAGCTGCAGACGAGCGGGAACGTCGACGAGGCGACGTCGGTCGCGATCGACGCGACGATTCCGAGCATCGTGTACTCCGTTGACGGGACCGTCGCGAGCGGCGACAGTGCCGGCGTCGGCGGATTGTCGGTTCAGGTCGTGGACAAGAACATTCCGACCGACGTCGCGGTCGCGGGTGCGGTAACTGACGACCGCGGGCGTTGGAGCGCGACGTTCGACGGGAGCGTGCTGACGAGCCGCAACAAGCTCAAGCCCGACCTCCAGGCCAACGTCTTCAACGGCAGGACGAAGCTCGCGTCGTCGTCGGTCGCGTACGACGCGGGAGTCTCGACGACGCTCGACGTGCTGCTTCCGGCCGGCAGCGTCGCGCTCGCGAGCGAGCACGAGACGCTGACCAATGCGCTCGCTGCACACTACGTCGGCAAGCTCGCCGATCTGCAGGAGACGAACGGCCGTGCCGACATCACGTACCTCGCGAACAAGACCGGCTGGGACGCGCGCGCCGTCGCGATGGCCGCACTCGCCGATCAGCTCAGCGAACAGATGCCGCCGAGCACGTCGGCGAACGGGTCCGCCGCGGGGACGCCGGCGCAGCCGATTCCCGCCGCGTTCCACTACGCGCTGCTGCGCGCCGGCATCCCGGCCGATCCGCCGACGCTGTTCAGCACCGACGTGAACACCGTCCAGCGCGTCTGGGAGCAGGGCATTCAAAGCGGCGTGATCGAACCGGCGCTCTCCGCGCAGATCGCGCCCGCGCTGCAGACCTTCCAACAGCTGAGTTCCGCGCACGCGCTGAACACCAGCGCGCTCGCCGGCGCGGCGACGCTCTCGGACCTGCTGCAGATTTCGCTCGGCTCGAATCAGCAGGCGCAAGCGCAGTTCGCCGACCTCTACACGCGCTTTCGCGGCAGCGTCGACTTCTGGGACGAGGTCGAGAAGGCGTTCGGCGCATCGACCGCGCAGCAGCTGAAGCTCGACGGCCAG
>JAFAMK010000440.1 GCA_019233415.1 Vulcanimicrobiota bacterium | reverse complement strand
GATCCGCGCGAGGTCGTCCGGGGTCAGCGTCACGTCGAGCGCGCCGAGCGCTTCGGTGAGCCGCTCGCGCGTGCGCGCGCCGATCAGCGGGATGATGTCGTCGCCGCGTGTGAGCACCCACGCGATGACGAGCTTCGCGACCGTCGTTTGCTTCTCGTCGGCGATCGCGCGGAGCGCCTCGACGAGCTGCAGGTTGTGGTCGAGGTTCTCGCCCGCGAAGCGCGGGCTGCGGGTGCGGAAGTCGCCGGGCGTCACGGTACGTTCCTTCGACCAGTGGCCGCTGAGCAACCCGCGCGAGAGGACGCCGTACGCGGTGATCGCGATGCCGAGCTCGCGGCAGGCCGGAAGAATCTCCGCCTCGATCCCGCGCGTGATCAGCGCGTACTCGATCTGCAGGTCGGCGATCGGGTGAACGGCGGCGGCGCGGCGGATCGTCGCGGCGCCGACCTCGGAGAGGCCGACGTGCCGCACGTAGCCGGCCTGAATCATCTCGGCGATCGCGCCGACCGTCTCTTCGATCGGGACCGCCGGATCGAGCCGCGCCGGCCGGTAGACGTCGATGTAGTCGGTGCCGAGCCGCTTGAGCGAGTAGGCCAGGAAGTTCTTCACAGCGGCCGGGCGCGTGTCGAAGCCGCTCCAGTTGCCAGCCGGGTCGCGCATTCCGCCGAACTTCACGCTGATCAGGACGTCGTCGCGCTTGCGGCCCGCGAGCGCCTTGCCGACGAGCAGCTCGTTGCTGCCCATCCCGTAGAAGTCGCCGGTGTCGAGGAGGTTCACGCCGGCGTCGAGCGCGGCGTGGATCGTGGCGATGCCCTCGGCCTCGTCGGCCGGACCATAGACGTCGGACATCCCCATGCAGCCAAGGCCGATCGCCGACACGACCGGACCGGCAGAGCCGAGTTTGCGGGTAGTCATGAACTGAACGGTCGCACATCGAATGACGAAAGTCAATATCTGTCAGTCAATATTCCACCGAGCCCGCGGTCCCCGTCACCCTGAGCTTGTCGAAGGGCCCGTCATCCTGAGCTGGTCGAAGGGCCAGACCCTACCCGGTATACAATATGCTGGTCCCAGAAAGCGTCCGGAGGCGACCGTGCCCGACTTTCAGAGCGGCGTCCACTTCTTGCAGATTCCCGGGCCGACGAACGTCCCGGAACGCGTTCTGCGCGCGATCGACCGCGCCACGATCGACCACCGCGGCCCCGGCTTCGCGGCGATGGCGCTCGCGATCCAGGAGCAGCTCCGCCCGGTCTTCGCGACGGCGCAGCCGGTCGTCGTCTACGCGGCGTCGGGAACCGGGGCGTGGGAGGCGGCGCTCGTCAACACGCTCTCGCCCGGCGACCGCGTCCTGATGGTCGAGACGGGCCAGTTCGCGGCGCTCTGGTGCAAACTCGCCGGCCGGCTCGGGCTCGACGTCGAGCTGATTCCGGGCGACTGGCGCCACGGCGTCGACCCGGACGCCATCGCGGAGCGGCTGAGCGCCGACACGGCGCACGCGATCAAGGCCGTCGCGGTCGTCCACAACGAGACGTCGACCGGCGTAACGAGCAACGTCGCCGGCGTGCGCGCGGCGATCGACCGCGCCGGACACCCGGCGCTGTTCTTCGTCGACACGGTCAGCTCGCTCGCGTCGATCGACTACCGCCACGACGAATGGGGCGTCGACGTCACCGTCGGCGGCTCGCAGAAGGGGCTGATGCTCCCGCCGGGTCTCGCGTTCAACGCGATCTCGGAGAAGGCGCTCGCCGCGTCGCGCACCGCACGCCTGCCGCGCGCCTACTGGGCATGGGACGACATGCTCGCGGCGAACCGCGACGGCTTCTTCCCGTACACGCCGGCGACCAATCTGCTCTACGGGCTGCGCGAAGCGCTCGCGATGCTCCACGAAGAGGGACTGACGAACGTCTTCGCGCGCCACGCGCGCCTCGGCGAGGCGACGCGCCGCGCGGTGCGCGGCTGGGACCTCGAGATTCTCGCGCTCGACCCGCGGGAGTACTCGAACACGTCGACCGCGATCCTCGTCCCCGACGGCGTCGACGCCGACGCGCTGCGCGCGACGATCCTCGAACGTTTCAACTTGTCGCTCGGCACCGGGCTCGGGAAGGTGAAGGGCAAGGTGTTCCGGATCGGGCACCTCGGCTCGCTCAACGAACTGATGCTCGCCGGGGCGCTGTGCGGCGTGCAGATGGGGCTGGACGTCGCCGGAATTCCGCACGGCGACGGGGTTTCGCCCGCGCTCGCGTACCTCGCGTCGCCGAGCGGCGTGCTCGCCGCCGTCTGAGGTGCAGGCCGCGCGCGAGCCGATACTCGCCAAGCGGCTCGAGGGGCGGCTGCGCGCGGCGCTCGCCGGGGACGTGTGGTTCGATGCGACGTCGCGCGGGATGTACGCGACCGACGCGTCGATCTACCAGATCGTTCCGCTCGGCGTCGTCGTCCCGCGCAGCGTCGACGACGTCGAAGCGGCGCTGACGATCGCGCGCGAAGAAGGCGTTCCGGTCACCGCGCGCGGCGGCGGAACCTCGCAGTGCGGCCAGACGGTGAACCGCGGGCTCGTCGTCGACACGAGCCGCTACCTGCGCGACGTGCTCGCGCTCGACCCGGCGGCGCGTACGGTGCGCGTTCAGCCGGGGATCGTCCTCGACGACCTCAACCGCGCGCTCAAACCGCACGGGCTGTTCTTCCCGGTCGACCCGTCGACCGCGAGCCGCGCGACGCTCGGCGGGATGGCGGCGAACAACAGCTCCGGCGCGCGCTCGATCCGCTACGGGATCATGGCCGACAACGTCGCCGGGATCGACGCGGTCCTCGCCGACGGCACGCGCGCGCACTTCGGCGAGGTCGGCGCGAACGACGGCGGCGCGGAACCGGCGCGCTACCGTGAACTCGTCGAACGCGTGCGCGCGATCGCGGCGCGTGAGGCGACCGAGATCAACGCGCGCATCCCGACGGTGCAGCGGCACGTCGGCGGCTACGCGATCCAGACCGTCCGCCCGAGTGGCGCGTTCAACATGGCGAAGCTGCTGGTCGGCTCGGAGGGGACGCTCGCGTTCTTCACCGCACTCGACCTACCGCTGCAGCCGCTGCCGCGCGCCAAGGCGCTCGGCGTCTGCCACTTCCCGACCTTCGGCGACGCGATGCGCGCGACTGAGGCGCTCGTCGCGCTCGACCCGGTTGCGGTCGAACTGGTCGATCGCACGATGATCGAGCTCTCGCGCAAGATCGCCGCGTTCGCGCCGGTTCTCGCGAAGTACGTGCACGGCGAACCGGGCGCGCTGCTGCTGGTCGAGTTCACCGGCGACGATTCCGTGCCGCTCGACGCGAGGCTCGTCGACCTCGACGAGACGATGGCGTCGCTCGGCTTCCCGCACGCGGTGACGAAGCTGACCGATCCGGCGCAGCAGGCCGAGATGTGGGATGTGCGCGCGCAAGGCCTCAACATCATGACCTCGATGCGCGGCGACGCGAAGCCGGTCTCGATCATCGAGGACTGCGCCGTCCCGCTGCGCCATCTCGCCGACTACACCGAACGCCTCAACGCGATCTTCGCGAAGTACGGCACGACCGGGACGTTCTACGCGCACGCATCGGTCGGTTGTCTGCACGTCCGCCCCGTGCTGAACGTCAAGCACGACGAAGACGTCGGGAAGCTGCGCGCGATCGCCGAGGAGGCGTTCGCGGTCGTGCGCGAGTACGGCGGCGCGCACTCCGGCGAGCACGGCGACGGGATCGTGCGCTCGGAGTTTCACGAGACGATGTTCGGCCCGCGGATCGTCGAGGCGTTCCGCGACGTCAAGCGCGCGTTCGACCCGACCGGCCTGCTGAACCCGGGTAAGATCGTCGACGCGCCGCGGATGGACGACCGCACCCTGTTTCGCTACGGCCCGAAGTACGCGCCGCTCCCGCTGAAGACCGCGCTCGACTGGTCGGAGTTCGGCACGTTCGCCGGCGCCGTCGAGATGTGCAACAACAACGGCGCGTGCCGCAAGAGCGCCGGCGGCGCGATGTGCCCGTCGTACCGCGTCACCGAGGACGAGCATCACGTCACGCGCGGGCGCGCGAACGGCTTGCGGCTCGCGCTGACGGGCCAGCTTCCCGACGGCCTCGGCTCGCGCGAACTGTACGACGCGCTCGACCTGTGCGTGTCGTGCAAGGCGTGCCGGCGCGAGTGCCCGACCGGGGTCGACATGGCGCGGATGAAGCTGGAGTTCCTCGCGCACTACCGCGCCGCGCACGGCACCCCGCTCGGCGACCGCATCGTCGCGGCGCTTCCGCGTACCGCATACCGGCTCGGCCCGCTGCGCCGGCTTGCCAACCTGCGCGACGCGGTCCCCGGCCTCGCGAAACCGCTGGAACGCGCTACCGGGTTCATCGCGAAACGGCCGCTCCCGCGCTGGCACGCGCGCCCGTTTCGCGAGCGCGCCGCCGCGCCGTCACAGGCGGCTGCGCCGCACGGCGAGGTCGTGCTCTTCGTCGACACGTTCAACCGCTGGTTCGAGGCCGACGTCGCGCGCGCCGCGGAGCGCGTCCTGACCGCGGCCGGCTACGCGGTGAGGTTCGCCCGCGCGCGCGACGGCGCGCGGCCGCTGTGCTGCGGGCGCACCTACCTTGGCGCGGGAATGCTCGATGCCGCGCGAGCCGAGGCGGAGCGCACGGTGGCCGCGCTGTGCCCGTTCGCCGAGCGCGGCGTCCCCATCGTCGGGCTCGAGCCGTCGTGCCTGCTGACGCTACGCGACGAGGTCCTCGCGCTCGTCCCGACCGACGCGGCGCGAGCCGTCGCCGCGCAGGCGCTGCTCTTCGAAGAGTTCGTCGCGCGCGAGCTGGACGCGGGACGCTGGTCGCCACCGCTGAAGCCGCTTGGCGCGAAGGCGGTCGTGCACGGGCACTGCCACGCGAAGGCGTTCGGCGCGATGCCGGCGGTCGTGCGCGCGCTGCGCGCGATCCCGGGGCTGGAGGCGTCGGTGATCGACTCCTCGTGCTGCGGGATGGCAGGGATGTTCGGATACGAGGCCGAGCACTACGACATCTCGATGCGGATGGCCGAGCGCGACCTGCTCCCCGCGGTGCGCGCCGCGGACGAGCAGACGCTGGTCGTCGCGGACGGGATGAGCTGCAAGCATCAGATCGAGCACGGCGCACGGCGCCGTGCCCTTCACGTCGCCGAGCTGTACGCGGCGGCGCTGTCGGCTTCGGCGGGCGAAGCCAAAGGAGGAGAGACGGGATGAGCACCAGAGGGACGTTCGTTCGCCGTGCCGCCGCGCTGGGCGCCGGTCTCGCGGCCGGCGCGCCGGCCACCGCGCTCGCCGCCGGCCGCAAGAACCAGCTCAGCGACGCCGACGTCTCGAAGCTGTACGCGGCCGCGAAGAAAGAAGGCACCGTCGTGTGGTGGACCGGCCACTACACGCAGTCGGCCGCCGAGAAAATCGGCGCGTCGTTCAAGGCCAAGTATCCCGGGATCGACGTCCAGCTGCTGCGCCAGACCGGACAGGTGCTCTTCCAGCGCCTGACGCAGGACTTGAAGTCGAACGTGCACGAGGTCGACGTGTTCGCCTCGACCGACGAAGCGCACATGACGATCCTGAAGAAGCAAAATGCGCTGGCACAGTTCGTGCCCGCGGACATCGACAAGATTCCGAAGGAGTACCAGCACCTCGATCCCGACGACACGTATCAGCTCGGCGACATCGCGCTGATGTGCATCAACTACAACCCGAAGAAGATGCCCGCGCCGCGGCGCTGGAGCGATCTGCTCGACCCGCGCATGAAAGATCTTTTGACCGTCGGGCACCCGGGTTTCAGCGGCTACGTCGGCAACTGGACCGTCGCGATGAACGACAAGTACGGCTGGGACGCGTACTTCAAGAAGTTCGCGGCGAACAACCCGAAGATCGGGCGCTCGGTCTTCGACGCGACGACCGATATCGTCTCGGGCGAGCGCGTCCTCGGCCCGGGCGCCGACAGCCTCGCGCTCGAACGCAAAGCCGCCGGCAACGCGATCGCGGTCGCGTTCCCCGAGGACGACACGATCCTCGTCACCGCGCCGGTCACGGTGATGAAGGAGGCGCCGCACCCGAACGCCGCGCGGCTGTTCATGAACTACTACTACTCGAAAGAGTACTCGCAGACCGCGGCGTCCACGTTCAACCTTCCGCTGCGGCTCGACATTCCCTCGCCGACGGGCGTTCGCATCGACCGCATGCGGACGTATCACGTGAAGATCGACCGGCTCCTGAGCGGGATCCCCGAGATGATCGCCAAGTGGCGGGAGACGTTCAACGTCTGAGGGGACGGGCCGGGGTCGCATTTGATCCCGGCCCGTTCCTGTTCGTCGGCGCGGCGGTCGTCCTTGCGGTCCTCGTCATCGTCCCACTGGGCTGGCTGTTCGCGATCAGCCTGCAAAAGCCGGACGCCGGCAGCTTCACGCTGGCGAACTACGTCGAAGCGTTCACGAGCTCGATCTACTTGCGGCCGATCCTCAACTCGCTGATCCTCGCGCTCGGCGTCGCGACGATCGCCGCCCTGCTGGGAACGCCGCTGGCGTGGCTCATCGCGCGCACCGACCTGCCCGGCCGCGCGTGGCTGCGCGCGCTGATCACCGCCGCGTTCGTGACGCCGTCGTTCATCGGGGCCGAGGCGTGGATTCTCCTCGCCGCGCCGAACAGCGGCTGGCTCAACCGCGCGATCACCTCGTTCACGCACGCAAACCACGGGCCGATCGACATCTTCACGCTCGGCGGCGCGATCTTCGTGATGGCGCTCTACAACGTGCCATACACGTTCACGTTCGTCGCCGGCGGCCTGGAACTGCTCCCGGTGGAATTGGAAGACGCCTCGTCGACGCTCGGTGCGTCGGCGTGGCGGACGATGCGCGCGATCACGCTCCCGCTCGTCACGCCCGCGATCGTCGCCGGCTTCATCATGTCGTTCCTCGAAGCGCTGGCGGAGTTCGGCACGCCGGCGTTCCTGCTGATCCCCGCGCGCACGCAGGTCGTCACGACGCAGCTCTACCTATTCTTCCAGTTCCCCGTGCGCACGGAGCTGGCCGCGGCGTACGCGATGCCGCTGCTCGCCGTGACGCTCGGGCTCTTACTCCTGCAGCGCCGGATCCTCGGCCGGCGGAAGTTCACCGTCGTCGGCGGGAAGGGCGGACGCCGCCGGTTGATTGCGCTCGGGCCGTGGCGCTGGCCGCTGCTCGCCGCCGCGCTGGTCGTCCCGCTCTGCTCGGTGCTGCTGCCGTATCTCGCGCTGCTCGCGACCTCGCTCTCGCGCATCTGGAGCCAAGGTCCCGTCCCCGGCAACCTCACGCTCTACTGGTATCACTGGGCGCTGGTCGAGAACGAGGCGACGCGCGGCGCGATCATCCACAGCCTCGGCTACGGCGCCGCGGCGGCAACGCTCGCGACGCTGCTCGCGTTCCTGATCGCGTACACCGCGAACCGCAAACTCTTCCCGGGCGCCGCGGCGCTCGGGATCGTCTGCATGGCACCGTTCGTCGTCCCGGGGATCGTGCTGGCGATCGGCATCTACGCCGCCTACTCGCACCCGCCGCTGCTCCTCTACGGGACGGCGGCGATCCTGATCATCGCGTTCACGACGCGCTTCCTGCCGATCGCGTACGCGAACCTGAACACGATGATCGCCGCGATCAACGTCGATTTGGAGAACGCGGCGCGCACGCTCGGCGCGACGCGCATCCGCGCGCTGCGCACGATCACGGCTCCGCTGCTGCGCCGCGGCCTGCTTGCGAGCTGGCTGCTCGTCTTCATCCCGGCGATCCGCGAGCTCAGCTCGGCGATCTTCCTGTTCACCCCGCGAACCGCGACGATGACGACGCAAATCTTCGACTTCAGCGACGCCGGCAACTATGAGGCAGTCGCGACGCTCGCGATCCTGATCCTCGCGATCACGCTCGCGATCGTCAGCGTCGCCTACCGGCTGCTCGGCCGCGACTTCATGGAGACGACGAGAACCTGATGGCACGGATCGCGATCGCCGGACTCACCAAATCCTACACACGCGGCGGCGCGTGCGCGGTCGACGCGATCGACCTGGAGATCGCCGACGGCGAGGTGATGGCGCTCGTCGGCCCGTCGGGCTGCGGCAAAACGACGACGCTGCAACTTCTCGCGGGGTTCTTGGCGCCGGACGCCGGGACGATCACCGTCGGCGAGCGCGTCGTCTCGTCGCCGAAGCACGTCGTGCCGCCGGAAAAGCGGCGCACGTCGCTGATCTTTCAGAGCTACGCGGTGTGGCCGCACAAGACCGTCTTCGAGAACGTCGCCTACGGCCTGCGCGTGATGGGACTCGGACGGTCGGCGATCGAGGACCGCGTGCGCGCCGTCTTGCGCAGCGTGCGGATGACCGACCTCGCCGAACGCTACCCGTCGGAACTTTCGGGCGGACAGCAGCAGCGCGTCGCGCTCGCGCGCGCGGTCGTCGTCGAGCCGGAGACGCTGCTG
>JAFAMK010000413.1 GCA_019233415.1 Vulcanimicrobiota bacterium | reverse complement strand
CGGACGGTTGCACGAGCGAGCGAGCATGGCTCCGCAGCGTCCCCCAGACGCGCCGCAGCTCCGGACTCTCGAACCGCTCGGGTGGTATCCGGTCGGCGTATTCGCCGAGCAGCGATGGCTCGTCCAGGACAATAGCGATGACCTCGCGCTCAAATGCGCGCCAGGCGGTTTTGTCGATATTCACGTGGCGCGAGCCTCGCGGGTTGAACGCGAGGACCGTCTTTAGGACTCCAGCAGAAAACTGCCCCTTGGCCCTCAGGTCGGCGGGCTCCAGACCCAGCCGGCCCGCAACGTAGACGCGCCAATTATCTCGCTCTGCAGTGGGAGCTAAGCGCTGGATTGTTTCCTCTGCCCAGCTTGCGAGTTTACTTGGCTCCACCTGTCCACGGCGGCGGTCGATCTCGGCGTCGAGCTTGACCTGCGTCGCGGCGAGCGGCTTGGCGAGCAGCGCGGCGAACGCATCGGCGCCGTTGCGGCGCACGAACTCGTCGGGATCCTTGCCTTCGGGGATGCGCAGCGCCCACGCGCTGACGCCCTCCGCGCTCAGCACGTCGATCGACTTGAGCGCCGCATCGATGCCAGCCGCGTCGGCGTCGTAGCACAGCACCGCGCGCGAGGCGACCTTGCGCAGCTCGCGCGCCTGCTCGGGCGTGAACGCCGTGCCGAGCGCGGCGACCGCGTTCGCGAAGCCGGCCTGGTGCAGCGCGATGCAGTCGAGGTAGCCCTCGACGACGATCGCGCTGTCTTCCTTCGCCGCGGCGCGCCGCGCGACGTTGAGCGCGAACAGGTAGCGGCCTTTCGTGTAGACCGGCGTCGTCGACGTGTTGAGGTACTTCGGTTCCTGGTCGCCGAGCGCGCGGCCGCCGAATGCGATCGTCTCGCCGGTCGTCGCGAGGGTCGGGATCATCAGGCGGCCGCGGTAGAAGTCGTAGAAACCGCCGCGCTCGCTGGGCTTGAGCAAGCCCGCCTTCGCGGCGAGCGCGAGGTCGACGTCGTTGCGGCGCAATTCGGTAACGAGCCCGTCCCAGCGGTCCGGCGCGAAGCCGAGCGAAAACGCCTCGACCGTCGCCGCGGTGATCCCGCGCCGCTCGCAGTACGCGCGCGCACCGGCGCCGGCGCGCTCGTCGCGCAGCATCGCGTGGAACCACGCGCGTGCGACGTCGTTCGCGTGGTAGATCGCCTCGCGCTCGTTGCGCGCGCGCGCAGCGCGCGGATCTTCGTCCTGCAGCTCGACGCCGTAGCGCTTGCCGAGGATGCGCAGCGCGTCTTGGAAGCCGACGTTCTCCTGTTTCTGCAGAAACGTCAGCACGTCGCCGCCGACGCCGCAGCCGAAGCATTTGAAAAACCCGCGGTCGGGATGGACGTGGAACGAGGGCGACTTCTCGCCGTGGAACGGGCACAGGCCGACCAAGTCGTTCCCGCGCTTGCGCAGCGAAACGTACGCCCCGATCACTTCACCGATGTCGGCGCGCGCGAGAATCTCCCGCTTCGCGCCGTCGTCGATCCGCACGGAACGTACGTTCGACAGACCCGGGCTCAGCTCCTGAGCTGGCTCCAGAAGAACGTGAAGTTTTCGGCGGTGCCTTCGACGACTTGCTGGAACGAGTTGCCGATACCGTGGCCTTGGCCGCTCTTCTGCAGCAGCAGAACCGGATACGGCGATGAGGAAGCGGCCTGCAGCGCGGCGATCATCTTGCGCGAGTTGTACGGGTCGACGCGCGGGTCGTTCTCGCCGGTCGTCATCAGGACCGCGGGATACGCGATGCCCTTTTTCACGTTGTGGTACGGCGACTGCGTGCGCATCCAGGCGAACTGCGCGGGGTCGGTCACCGTGCCGAACTCCGGCGTGTTGAACGCGCCGTTCGGCGTCAGCTCGACGCGCAGCAGGTCGTAGATGCCGACCGCGCTGTGCACGGCCCGGTACAGCTCCGGATTGCGCGTGAGCGCGAGCCCCATCAGGAAGCCGCCGGCGCTTCCGCCTTCGATGCCGATGTGCTTCGCGTCGCCGTAGCCGTTCGCGCCGAGCCAGCGCGCGCAGACGCCGAGGTCGTCCGAGCTGACGGTCTTCGTCGCGAGCCGGGCGGCGCGGTGCCAGTCCTCGCCGTACTCGCCGCCGCCGCGGATCATCGCGTGCGCGAGCGCGCCACCGCGTTCGAGCCAGGCCAGCGACGGCGCATTGAAGCGCGGGCGCGTGATGATGCCGTAGGCGCCGTACGCGCCGAGGATCGTCGGCGTGCCCGCGCCGCGCCCACCGGGACCGATCACGATCTCGAGCGGAATCTTCGCGCCGTCGTACGCCGGGACGAAGACACGCCGCACCTGCACCTTCGAGAAGTCGCCGGGCGCGGTCTGTCCGATCGATGTCGCGGTCAGCGCGTTCTTCGCCGGATCGTAGCTGTACCAGCGCGGCGGCGTCGTGTAGCCCTCGTACCCGACGATGACGTCGCCGGCGGCGGAATCGGCGGCCAGCTCGTCGATCGACGAGACCGGCGGGATCGGCACGACGCCGCGCGCCGTGCCGTCGGCGGCGAAGGTGCGCATGCCGGAGTCGCCGCCGTCGACGTCGCGCGTCGCGAAGCCGCCGGGGATCGCGACCACGTCTTCGACGACGAGATCGCCGGCGGGGACGAGCGTCGTCCCGGTCGCGAGCGTCTGACCCGGACCGATCCCGATCACCGCGCCGCGCGGCGTCTTCCCCTTCGCGATGACGACGAGGACGTTGCCGACGAACGCCGCGTCGGCGGACGCGCTGCTGCCGATCCCGTCGTCGGGGCTCGCGACCTGCTCGAAATTGCCGTTGCCGCGTCGCAGGTAGATCGTTGCCGGAACGCCGTCGCCGTCGGCCGCGACGGCGGCGAGCGCGGAGCCGTCGCGCGAGGCGAGCAGATGGTACTCGACCTTCGGCGAGAGGCCACGGCCGAAGACGTACGCGTCGGTCGCCGGATCGGTGCCGAGCGCGTGGTGGACCAGGACGATCCCGTTGCGCGCGTAGCTGCCGTCGGCGTTGCGTGGGAGCGCGGTGTGCGTGAAGCCCTTCGCGTCGGCGTCCCAGGCCAGCGCGGTCGGCGTCGTTCCGCCGCCGACGTGCGGCAGCGTGTCGGAGAGCATCGTCGCCGACGCGACGTCGACGACGTGCAGCGTCTCGTCTTCACTTCCGCCCTGCTGCGTGGTGAACGCGACGCGCGAGCCGTCGGGCGCGAGGTAGACCGACTCGATCGCGGGCGGCGCGCCGCTCGCCGTCGCGGCCGGGTCGAACAGAACGCGCTCCGCGCCGCGCTCGCCGTCGCGCACGACCAGCGCCGCCTGCGGTTCGGGCGGCGTGCGGCGCAGGTAGACCCAGTGGCCGCCGGCGATCTGCAGGCCGGTGCGCGACGTCGAGCCCTTCGCCAGCGCCTCGACCCGCGCGTAGAACGACGCGTAGGCCGGCTGGCCGTGGATGAATTTCTGCGCCAGGCCGGACTCGGCGCTCGCCCAGGCCCGCGTCTGCGGCGAGCTCGCGTCCTCCAGCCAGCGGTACGGGTCGGCGACCTGCGTCCCGAAGTACGTGTCGACGACGGCTCCGGGCGGCGCCGGAGGGTACGAAAGACGCGGCGGTGCAGTGGCACCGAGCAGCACCGCGCACGCCACCGAGGCGAGGATACGACGAAAGACCCGCATGCGGCGTGAGTACGACGCTTCGCGCGACAACCATGCGTTCAAGCCGAAGCGCATCTACGACCCGATCCACCGCTTCATCGAGCTGGATGCGGGCGAGGTCGCGCTGCTCGGCGCGCCGGCGGTCCAGCGGCTGCGCCGGCTGCGCCAGCTCGGCCTTGCGTACCTGGCCTTCCCGTCGGCCGAGCACTCGCGCTTCTCGCACGCGCTCGGCGCACTCGCGATCGGGACGCGCGCGTTCGACGCGCTGCGGGTCCACTCGCCCGAGGCGTTCGACTCCGAGCGGGATTTTCGAACGAAGCGCACGCTGCTGCGTGCCAGCCTGCTGCTGCACGATCTCGGGCACGGCCCGTTCTCGCACGCCTGCGAGTCGGTCCTCGGCGTGCGGCACGAGCAGCGCACCGAGGCGATCCTCGCGAACGCCGACCTGCGCGCGTCGATCGCAGCGCTCGGCGTCGATCCGGACGCGGTCCTCGGCTTGATCGTCGGCGCGCGCGACGCCGATCCGGTGCTACGAGAACTGGTCAGCGGGCCGAACCTCGACGCCGATCGGATGGACTACCTGCTGCGCGACGCGTACTTCACCGGCGTCGCGGGCGGAACGTACGACGCGGAGCAGTTGATCGAGTCGCTGCGCGTCGTCGAGGTCGATGGGCGGCCGCAGCTCGGCGTCGACGGGCGCGGTGTCGTCGCGCTCGAGTCGTTCGTGCTGGCGCGCTACATGATGTTCGCGACGGTCTACTTTCACAACACGACGCGCGCGTTCGAGCGCGTGCTGCGCGACGTGCTCGAAGTGCTGTGGCCCGACCCGCGCGCGCTCGACGCGATCGACGAGTTCCTGGCTTGGGACGACTTCCGCGTCATCGACGACATCCGCACCATGGAGGGCGAAGGCGTGCGCGCGCTGCGCGAGCGCCGCACCGTCTATGGGCTCGCCGCCGAGTTCAACGCCGAGGAAGACCTGCAGACGTTCGAGCTGTGCGAGCGCGCGCTGCGCGAGCGCTTCGGCGAGGACGCCGTCTGGAGCGACTCGCAGGAGCAGCTGCTGCACCGCCTGCCGCTGACGACGAGCGGCGCGGCGCCGACCGTGCGCGTGCGGTTGATGGGTCGGATCGTCGACGCGCGGACCGCCTCCGACCTGATCGCGAAGCTCTCCGGGAAGGTCTACTGGCGCAAGCTGTTCGTGCGCACCGACCGCGCCTCGGTCGACGAGGCCCGCGCGATCTGCGCCGACCTCATCGCCACGGGTGGCCAGCCGCGGTTGCTCTAACCGCGCCTCGGCCGTAGCGGAAACCGCCTGTACCCACGCTCGTAAAGAAATAACGAACGGCGTCCACGGAGTTCTCCACATCGTCCACCGCGCGGCTCAGCGGGCGGGGAGGAGGGCTCGGTAGGCGCGGTCGTCGCGCAGCTCCACAAAGACGTCGTCGAGGCCCATCAGGATCGTCCAAGGCTCGTTCCCGCCGACGGCGCCGCGCAGCTCGGCGAGCGCCTCGGCGCGCTGGCCGAGGCCGAGCTGCGCGTAGGCGCGCAGGTAGCGGCGCGCCCCGCGGCCGTGCGTCGCGGTGCGGCCCAGGAACCGCCGCGCCGGGCGCGCATCGCCGGCCTTCGCGGCGGCATACGCGGCGAGCGCCGCGTACGAGTCGCGGCTCTCGACGGCGCTCAGGACGCAGAGGTGATCCAGCGCCTCCTCGTAGCGGTGCATCCCGGTCAGGACGCGCGCCAGCTCGTAGCGCGCGAACGAGAAGTCCGGGTCGAGTTCGAGGACCTCGCGCAGGTGCGCAAGGCCGGCCTCGTGCTCGCCCTGATGGTGGTAGACCAAGCCGAGCGTCGCCTGCAGCTCGAGCGCGTCGGGTGCATAGCCGAGCGCGACGCGCAGATGCTCCAGCGCAGTGGAGAAGTCGGCGTTGATCATCGCGTGCCAGGCGGCGAAGTGGTGCGCGGTGCCGTAGGTCGGGTCGATCGAGAGCGCGAGGTCGAACGACTCCTTGGCGCGCCGCAGGTCCTTGTGCGCGAAGACGTGGAGGTCGGCAAGCGTCGCGTGCAGCTCGGGCAGCGTCGGATCGAGCTCCAGCGCATGCTCGACCGCGATCTGCGCCTCGTGGAAGGCTTCGAGCGGGTCGCGCACGAGGTACTCGCCGAGCAGCAGGTGGACGTCGGCGATCCCCGCGTAGGCGCGCGCGAAGGTCGGGTCGAGTTCGAGTGCGCGCTCGAAATAGCGGGCGGCGCGCTGCAGCGCCGCGGTCGTGCGGTGCGTCCAGAGGTAGCGCCCGCGCGCGACGAGCGCGAGCGCGTCGAGCCCCTCGGGGCTGCGCGCCGGCGGCGCGGTGCGGGTGACCGTGTCGAACTCCGCCGCGATCGCGGCGATCGCCGCCGCGCGGTAGCGGAAGAACGAACGCTCCGAGAGGTGGATCTCGGTCGCGACCGCCTGCGAGCTTTCGCCCTCCACGTCGACCCGGCGCACGATCGTCCAGTAGACCGCCGGGAACGTGGTGAGCGCGCGTTCTGCCAAGATCATGACGGCGTCCCGCGCCGTGGCAGCGCCGGTAAGCCGGTGCAGCGTCAGCCCCAGCTCGTCATCGGCAAGCGCCCCGGGCGTTCGAAGTTTCCGCAGCAGCTGGCGGACCCGCCGGTAGCCCCACTCCATCGTGCCTCCTAGTTTCCTAGTAGAAACGATACGAGCCTACTACGAAACTAGTTTCGCCGGAGCAAGCGACCGGCAGAAATGTGGCAGTTTTCTCCCGTTACCCTGAGCTCGTGGAGGGGCGAACGCTAGGTCCCGAGGGCGTAGCCGACGCCACGTACCGTCCGGAGCAAGCGGGTCCGGGACGGCTCTTCGATCTTGCCGCGGAGGTACGAGACGAACGTGTGGAGCGTGGTCGGGCCGACCGCGTCCGGACCACCCCAGACCTCCTCGGCGAGCCGCCGGTGGGGGACGACGTCGCCGGCGCGGCGCGCGAGTGCAGTCAGAAGGGCGAACTCGGTCCGCGAGAGGTCGATCGCGCGCGTTCCCCGGCGGACTCCGCCACGCGCGAGATCTAATTCTAGGTCAGCGACACGTAGGACGTTTGGGAGCGGCCGGTGGACGCGGCGCATCACGGCACGCAAGCGCGCGAGCAGCTCGCACGTCTCGTACGGCTCGCTCAGGACGTCGTCCGCACCGTCCTCGAGCGCCTCGACGCGCTGCAGCACGTCGGCGTTCTCCAGTACGGCGACGAGCACCGCGGCGCTGCGGCTGCGCACCTCCACGACGTTCTCGCGGCATGCCGGGACGGTCGTGAAGAGCAGGATCGCCTCAGCGTCGTTTGCGGCTCCGTTCGTCACGACATCGAAGTCGAGCCCGAGCGTCGCGAGCAGCCGCGCATCCCAACGACGCTCGCCGGCCAGTTCCAACGCGGGTTTCGCACGTGTCCACACGGTGGGTTCGGCCATGCGCAAAGCATAGCCGAACCGAAGATATTCGGACTGCCGGAGTTCTGCCTATGCGTGCGCGCGGAGCAGCGTGGGGAAACGTTCGCGCAATGCTTTCAGCTTCGGCAGGTCGTTGGTGACGATGTAGGGGTCGTCGGGGTTGTTTTCCGCGTAGTGCTGGTGATAGGCCTCGGCGGCGTAGAACGCGGTGAAGGGGACGACTTGCGTGACGATTGGGGCCGAGTAGCGATGCGCGGCGGTGAATTCGCGGATCGTCGACTCGGCGGTGCGGCGCTGGGCGTCGTTCGTGTAGAAGATCGCGGAGCGGTACTGCGTGCCGTAGTCGGGGCCTTGGCGGTTCAGCTCCGTCGGGTCGTGGGCGACGGTAAAGTAGACGTCGAGAAGCTGGCGGTACGAGATGACCGCGGGATCGAACGTGATCTCGACCGACTCGGCGTGACCGGTCGCGCCGGTGCTCACGAGCTCGTAGTGCGCGGTC
>JAFAMK010000392.1 GCA_019233415.1 Vulcanimicrobiota bacterium | reverse complement strand
AGGAACGCGAGGACGCCGCCGTGGCCCGGCGCAAGCTTCAGCGCACGCAGGGCGTACGGCTCCGGATCGCCCAGCTTTTCGGTGCGCGTCACGTGCGCGGCCGAGAGCAGCAGCCCCGCGTAGGTCGCGTCGTCGACGAGGTCGCGGCGCTGGTCGACGCGGTCGAAGGCCTCGGCGAAGCGGTGCCGGCGCATCAAGTAGTTCACGTAGATCTCGAAGCCGGCACGGCCGTCGCGCTCGCCGGCCTCGCGAAAGGTGCGCTCCGCGTCGTAGAAGCGGCCGACGCGCTCGTACGCGCGCGCGAGCACCGCGCGCAGCATCGGCGACTCCGGCTTGTTGGCGTGCGCGCGCTCGAACCACGGCACCGCGTCCGCGACGCGCTCTTCCTTGACGTACGTCGTCGCGATGTTGAGCGGCGACTTCCAGGTGAAGATCTCGTCGTCGACCATCGCGTGCTTCGACGCCTCGAAGCGGCGCTCGATCGCCTTCTCGTACACCGCGCGCGCCTCGTCGAAGCGCTTGAGCTGCGCGAGCATGTAGCCCTTGGTGAAGAGAATGTTCGGGTGGTCGGTGAACGTCTCGAGCCCGGTCTCGATGATCTCCAGCGCACGGTCGAGGTCCTTCGGTCCTTCGGCGACCGCCTGCGCGTGCATCACGTACGCGATCGGGTAGAACGAGCGCAGCGGGCCGGGCATCGCGAACATCTTCTCGAGCGCGTCGATGCCGGCGGCGAAGTCGCCGGCCGCGACCGCCGCCGTGCCGAAGTTGAACCACGAGAACGCGTCGTCGCCCGCCTCTTTCAGCGCGCGTTCGAGCAGCGGTCTGTTGCGCGCGTCCTTGTCGCGCGCGCCGAGCATCTCGACCGTGTAGCCCTTGTGCCGAATCGTGATCGGCGAGAGCTTCGACTGCAGGTACGTTCCGTCGTCGAGCGCGACGTTCTCGTGGATGACGCCGCGGTAGCGAATCCGCGGAGTCGTCGGGAACAGCCGCGGCAGCGCGTGCGTCATCGTCGAGGCGGCGCCCGACGCGTCGTCGACGTCGTTCTGAATCTGGATGTACACGCCGGTCGTCGCAGCCGGCGTCTCGCGTATGGCGCGCAACAGCGCGAGCGAGTCGGGAACGATCTCTTCGTCGGCGTCGAGGACGAGCGTCCAGCGCTTCGTCGCCATCGCGAGCGACTGGTTGCGCGCCCACGCGAAGTCGCTGCGCCACTCGCGGAAGATGACGTTCGCGCCGAACGAGCGCGCGATCTCGACGGTGCGGTCGCTCGACCCGGTGTCGACGATGTTCAGCTCGTCGACGACGTCGCGCACGCTCGCCAGGCACTCGGCGAGGAAGCGCTCCTCGTTCTTGACGATCATGCACAGGCTCAGCCCGGCGGGGAGCTGCTCCGTGCCCGGCTCGGGCGCCGGCAGGTTGAAGAGCAGCCCCGTCTGGGCCTGCGCGAACGCGCTCTCGCGGTAGTCGTCGGCGATCTCAAGTGGCACGAAATTACCTCTCCGTCAGGTATCGGACGCGTCCGGTGCCGCCTTGAGAGAAAAGAAAGAGGGCCCGCCGGAGCGGACCCTCTCGTGACCCGGATGCGGGGTCGGAATCAGCGGAAGAGGCTGATGACCGACTGCGCGTTCGAGTTCGCCTGCGCGAGCACCGAAGTACCGACCTGGATCAGGATCTGGAGCTTCGTGTACTGCGTCGTTTCCGCGCCGACGTTGAGGTCGCGGATCGCCGACTCCGACGCCTGGAGGTTGACCGAGGCGACGTTGTCGTTGTTCTGGTCTTCCTGGAGGCGGACGATCGTCGCACCGAGCTCCGAGCGCTGCGCGAGGACGACCTGGAGGGCGTTGTCGATCTGACCGATCGTGTCTTCCGACGCCAGCGAACCATCGGGGAACGTGTTGCCCGCGGCTTGCGGCCCGATCAGGTTGACGTTCGCGATGCGGAGCGAGGAGGTCGAGGTGTTGATGAAGCCGACCTGGATGGTCGCGCCTTCGGACGCACCCGACTGGAAGTTGAACGCCGGCGCGTTCGGGTTCGACTGCGCCGAGACGTACTGGCTGACCTTGATGAACGAGGTGACACCGACGTCGAGCGTGCCGACCGTGCCGAAGCCGAACGAGACGCCGTCGACGGCCGTCGCGCCGGCGAAGCCGGTGTTCGAGACGGTGATGACCGACGAGGTGACCGCGTTCGCCGCGCTGCTGAAGAACGAGATGATGAGGCCTTGCACCGTCGAGGTCAGCTGCGCGACCTGGACTTCGATCGTGCCGTCCTGGACCGTCGTGTTCGTCGCCGAGAACGAAACCGACGCGACGTCGACGAGCGTGCCGCCGGCGGCGAGGTCGGAGTTCGAGGTGACCTGAACGTTGACGTCGGTCTGCTGCTGGAAGCCCGCGTGCGAGCCGTCGAGCAGGTTCTGACCGTTGAAGTTCGTGTTCTGCGAGATGCGGTTGACTTCCAGCAGGAGCTGCTGGACTTCCGACTGCAGGTTCTTGCGGTCGTCGGTCGAGGTGATGTCCGACGCGCCTTCGACGGCCAGCGTGCGGACGCGCTGCAGAATGTCGGTCGTCGTCTGGAGCGCGCCTTCCGCGACCTGCGCCGCGTTCGTTGCGTCCTGGACGTTGCGGCTGCCCTGGTCGAAACCGTTGACCTGCGCCTGCAGCGACTCGGCGATCGCGAGACCTGACGGGTCGTCCGCCGCCGTATTGATTCGCAGGCCGCTCGACAGACGCGTTACCGCCGTCGACAGCGAAGCCTGATTGCGGTTGAGATTGAGGCTAGCGCTGTTCGCCAACAGGTTGTTGGCGATGGAAAGCCCACCAATGCCCGGCATGTGTTTCCTCCATGATCACACGTGTGACAGACGGGTACTTCCTGACCCATCCTGTTGATGGTGATCGGCCGTGTGTGAATCCGACTTTAGCCCTTTGGCTGGGGGCGGCGCCCCTTTCCTCCCAGGTCGGCGACGCGAACGCCCTCACTGGAGGCCTTCGTGGGCTCGCTGACCGCAGCCCGGTTCGTCCGCTGGATCTCGTCATAGACCTCGGAACGATGGACCGGGATGGTGCGCGGCGCTTCGATCCCCAGCTTGACGGTATCGCGGTCGACGGCGACGACGACGATGCGCACGTCGTCACCGATCATGATCGCCTGGTTGAGCTTGCGGCTGAGGACTAACAGCGAAGGCGCCCTCCGTGGCTATTCACGGGGGGCGCTTTCCCGGCTGCGGCGCTACGCTCCCGCCGTGGCGGCGGGCGCTTTCCTTGGTATCGGTGTGCGGACCGAGTAGCCGCCCGTCTCGAGCGTGATCTGGCGGCCCGTCCGGGTGCGCAGGTTGAGCACGATCGGCGCCAAGAGGTTCATCGTCATCTCGGCGGCGCCGGGTGTGACGACGACCACACACATGGTCGCGAAGTCCTCGGGGCGCTGCAGGTCGAGCGTCGTGTGCGCGTAGCTCGGCAGATGCGGCTCGTAGTCCGGGAAAATCTGCCAGGGGTCGGCGATCGGGAGCGCGACCGACGCGTCGTCGAGGCTCTGCAGCCAGACGAACTTCTCTTGCCCCTCGAGGTTGAGGGCCAAGAACCGGCGCAGGTTCGCGAATCCGGGCAGACCCCACGGGAACGTGAGGACTTCGGACTCGCGGTAGCTGCACGTGCCGAATCGCGGCAGGTCGACGGTCGTCTCTCGGTCAGCGGTCTCCAATACGGTCTCCGTCACGCTGGTCTGCCTTTAGGTCAGGTAGTCGAAGAGGGTCTTGGACTCGAGCCGCGTCGTCGTCGCGTACGCCGCCTGCAAGGCGGTCTGCGCGGCCGTGAACGCGGATGTGGTCGATGCGACCGGCGTGTCCTCGATCCCCGCCTCTACGTTGGTGTTATCGGTAATGCTGGTCTGGAGTTGATCGCCGATCGACGAGAGCGTCTGGATGCGCGAGCCGATCACCGAGCGAGCGTTCAGTACCGTGTCGAGCACGTGGTCGACGTCGCCGATCTGCGTCGAGATGTTCTGCACCATGTCGGCCTGCTGCGAGGCCGACGTGCTCGACAGGTTCAGCACCGCGGTCAGGTTGCCGGCGTTTGTCGCGCCGGCCG
The DNA here is from genome assembly GCA_019233415.1 of Vulcanimicrobiota bacterium. Lineage (GTDB taxonomy): Bacteria > Vulcanimicrobiota > Vulcanimicrobiia > Vulcanimicrobiales > Vulcanimicrobiaceae > Vulcanimicrobium. The sequence continues at coordinate 7,290 of JAFAMK010000392.1, read as the reverse complement.
ACGGTACGTCGGTTACGAAGAACGAGCCGGTCCCGCTCAGCTGGATCTTCTGCGTCTGCGCGTTGTACGTCGCGGTCACGCCGGTCGTGGCGGTCGCCGCGTTGATCGCGCCGACCAGCGAACCCGGGCCGGCGCCGTCCAGCGGCGCGTTCGCGGGCACGGTGATCGTCCGGATCGACTGCACGCCGTTGAGCGTCGCGTTGATCTGGATCGAGAATTGGTTGGTGCTGTCGGGGACCGGCGTCGTCGCGAAGACGCCCGCCGTGTTGAGCGTCGTCGGCGCCGGCGACGTGGCGCCGTAGATCACCGTCCCGGGCCGGTTGATCGCGGCCGTGCTCTGGTCGACGACGGTTCCGTTCGCGATCGTGTTGCGCAGGTTGATCAGCGTCTGGAACACGTCCGGTGAGCCGTTGCTGGCCTGATAGTTGAACGCCGACTGGAACGTCGTCGAGAGCGAGAAGTTCTGGTTGTTGTAGATCAGCTGGCCCTGGACTTGCTCGTTGCCGGTGAAGGTCACGCTGCTCGTCGGGCTCCCGTTCGTCACGACCGGCGGGTTGGCGGTCGTCGACGTGCCGGCGAAGATGAACTTGCCGCCGTACTGCGTGTTCCCGACCGCCACCGCTTCCTGCAGCAACTGGTCCATCTGGTTGCCGAGCGAGGTGCGCTGGCTCGCGCTGATCGTGTCGCTCGCGGCCTGCACCGCCAGCGTGCGCGCGCTCTGGACCACCGACGTCAGGCTGCTGAGCGCGCTGTCGGTCGAGGTCAGCTCCGAGACCGCGTTCTTGACGTTCGTCGAGAGCTGGCTCGTCGTGTCGATCGTGACGTGGAGCGAGAGGTCTTGCCCGATCTCGGCGGGGTCGTCGCTGGGCGCGCTGAGCTGCTTGCCGCTCGACAGTTCCTGGCCGAGCTGCGCGTAGGTCGCCTGCTGGTTGTCGATCGCGGCGACTTGCTGCGCGTAGATCGTCGAGGTTGCGATCCGCATGGTTCTCCTTTCGCTCCTAGCCGCCCGGGATCAGTCCGACCGCGGTTTGCAGCATCTGCTCCAGCACGTTCATCGTCTTGGCCGCCGCCGCGTACGCGTTCTGGAACTTGACCAGGTTCTGGGTCTCTTCGTCGATGTTGATCCCGTCGATCCCCTGGCGGACCTGGTCGATGTTCGACGCCAGCGTCGTCTGCGACGACGCGCCGGTCTTCGCGTTCGCGGTGTCGAGCCCGAGCTGGCTGACGAGCCCGCCGTAGTACGCGCCGAGCGTCTGCGTCTGCGCGGTCGCGATCGAGTAGTTCGCCGCGTGCGCGAGGCTCGCGGTGAACGTGATCGAGCCGGTCGTCTTGTCGACCGCGGTCACGACGACATTTTCCTGGTTCGCCGTCCCGCCGTCGAGCGTCAGCACCGTGCCGACTCCGACCTGTGCGAACGGGAACGTCCCGGGGGCCGGCGTTACCGTCACGGTCCCGGGCGCCGCGATCGCGGTCGTCGCCGTGTACTGCAGCGCCGGGACGCCGACGTTCTTGGTGAAGACCTTGATCGCCGCGTTCGCGCCGCTGTTGTCGCCGGCGCCGAAGGCGTTGGTGCTGTCCTGCGCGAGGCCGCTGATCGCGCCGGCGCCCAGGATCGAGAGCAGCGAATTGGTCGTCGTCCCCTGCGGCGAACCGGCGGCGAGCGGCGCGTTCGAGTCGGTGATCGTGAACGACGGCGACGACGCGCCGACCTGGGCCGCGCGCAGCGCCAGCCCCTCGTTGCTCGGGTCGCGCGTGAAGACGATCTTCTGCGCCGTGCTGTCGAACGAGGCCGTCACGCCGAGCTGCGCGGCGTTGAAGTTCGACATGAACGTGTCGATCGACGACGCGTTCCCGCCCGCGCCCCAGTTGTAGGCGAAGGTCTGAGTCACGCCGTTGACGATGACGGTGAGCTTGCTCCCGGCCGGGCTGTTCGCCGCGGCCGGCGGGTAGGCGAAGGTGACGTTCGCCGGCGTGATCGCGACCGACGTGTCGACCGTGTTGTTCGCCGAGTTCATCGCGGTCGTCAGCGTGCCGGCGGCGGTCGAGGCGAGCCCGACCGGAAGCTGCGCGGCGTCGGTGATCCCGACCTGAATGTTCGTCGCGGTGATCGCGCTGCTGCCGACGATCGGCTGGAGCAGCGCGGCCCCGGCATTGCCGTTCTGATCGTAGCCGGACTGCATGATGCGGTCCAATTCGTTCGCCGTCGCGCTTGCGAAGTTGTCGAGCTGCTGCCCGTAGCTCGTCAGGTTCTTGTTGTAGAGGTCGACGTACGCCGCGAGCTGGCCGCTGCCGAGCGCGACCGGAACGGGGTTCGACGGGTTCGGATCGCCGACCATCCCGATCTCGAGCGTCGGGTTCCCCGACGGGTCGGTCCCGACGACCGGCGCCGCGAGGTGGTACGCCTTCGTGTCGTTGACGAGTGCGCGGCCGCCGACCGTGACCAGCGTCGAGCCGTTCGACTGGACCGAGGTCTGCGTCGAGAGCAGCTGCGAGAGCTGGTCGACCAACTGGTCGCGCTGATCTTTGTAGGTGTTGGGGTTGTCCCCGATCGCGGTCGAGGCGCGAATCTGCCCGTTGAGCGCGGCGATCTGGTCGATCAGGTTGTTCGCCTGGTTGACGATCGTCGTCGCCTGCGCGATCGCGGTGCTCTTCGCGGTTTGGACCGCGCTCCCGACCGCGTTGAGGTGCGCGACGAACGTCTGCGCCGCGCTGATCACGTTGGCGCGTGCCGCGGTCCCGCCCGACTGGTCGCCCGACGGCGTCGAGGCCAGTTGCGTGAACGCGGTCTGCAGCGCGGAGAACGCGGTGTTGATCCCGTTGCTGGGCTCGGAGAACGCGGCCTGCAGCGAGGTCAACTGGTTCTGCTGCGTCGTGAAGTAGTTCTGCGCGGAGCTGGCGCCGCGGAACAGCCCGTCGTACGAGTCCTGGTGGATGCGCGTGATCGACTGCACGACGACGCCTTCGCCCTGCGTGCCGGGGCCGTACCACGTCGCGTAGGCCGGCGAGCCGACGACCGGCGGCGCCTCGTTGAAGTTCACTTCCTGCCGCGACGCGCCCGGCGTGTTGACGTTCGCGATGTTGTTCGAGGTCGTGTTCTCGGCTTGCTGGTACGCGTCGAGCGCGCTTCCCGCAATGTTCAGCCCGAAGAAGCTCATGCGCGGCGGCTCACGATGACGCTCCCGTTCGGCGGGGGGACGATCCCGCGGCGGCGGTAGGTGCCGGTCTGCTCGGTGCCGGCGCGCTGCAGCACCGCGACGGTGCGCGCGAGCCGTTCGAGCCCGGCCAGGATCAGCGCCTTGTTGTTCGCGACCGTCAGGCGCAGCTCGGTCCCGCGGGTGACGATCTGGTGCACCGTCGCGTACATCCAGCGGCGCAGCGAGCTCGGCGCGTACGCGCAGACCTGCTCGAGCGTGAGCGTGCCGAAGCCGCGCCGCTGCATCGCGACGCGCTGCGCGAACGCGGTCCCGTGCAGAACGCGCTGCGCTTCGAGCCGCCGCTCGGCGAGCTCGATCTCGGCCGGCACGTTCCGCACCAGCGCATCGGTCAGCTTGAGCGCGGCCGCGTTCAGCTCGGCAAGCAACCGGTTCTCTTCGCCGAGCAGCTCGGCGAAACGCTGCCACTCGCTCATCGCGGAACCTCCGCGCGAGCGAGCGCGGCGACTACATCGCCGCGTTGACGATCAGACGGCCCAGCAGCTTCTCGACGATTTCCTCGGTCGGCACGAAGTACCGGCCCTCGGCGATCCGGTGCCGCAAGTCCTCGACCAAATCCGAACGATAGAACGGCTCCGCCGTCGCCGCGGTGACGAACGTCTGAATCGACGCGGCCGCCTCCGACCGGACGAAGGAGTCCGCCGTGTCGTACGCGACGGAGGCGACGGAAGGCTTCCGTTTCACCGTCCTGTAGGCAGAGATCGCCGACGCGACCTCGGCCCGAGAGATGATCATGAGTGTGGACGCCTCGTTTCCGCGCTTCCTTGCTAGAAGGCATATCGTCGGGCGTCATGCGCAACTTTAGCGGAGCGTAAAGACCGAACGTCACGGCGTGCGCTCCTCCTTCGGAACCGGCGGGGCCGGGGCTGCGGGCGCGGGTCCGGTTTCGCCGACAACCGCCGCGCGGAGCTGCTGCTCGAGGATCTTCCCGATCCCGAGTGCCCCGGTCTTGGACAGCTCCTCGGCGCGCTTCGTGTCGAGCATCTCCCCGAAGGTCTGCTCGGCGTTCGAGACCTTTCCGGTCAGCGAGGTCGGCGGGGCGCTCTTGCGCATCTCCTTGAAGATCATGTCGGCGAACAGCGACTCCATCTGCTGCGCCGCCTGGTGCAGCTTCGTGAGCGCCTGCTGCTGCTCGGCCGTGAGCGGCGTTCCGCCCTGCGGCCCGCCGGTGCGGTCGATCCCCATCAGATGATCTCCACGTCGGCCTGCAGCGAGCCCGACTCGCGCAGTGCCTGCACGATCGCGATCAGGTCGCGCGGCGAGACGCCGATCGTGTTGAGCGCGCGCACGACCTGCGCGAGCGTCGCGGCACCCGAGATGTAGACGAGCTTCTTGTTGCCTTCGGTGGCCGAGATCTGCGTGTTCGACTGAACGGGCGGTTGGCCGTTCGTGAACGGCTGCGCCGGGACGACGGTGTTGTTCGTCGCGATCGTGATCGAGAGGTTGCCGTGGGCGATGGCGCACGGGCCGAGCGTTATCTCGCCGCCCATCACGACCGTTCCGGTCCGCTCGTTGACGACGACCTTCGCGACCTGGTCGGCCTGCAGCGAAACGTCCCCGGCGTCCGCCAGGAAGTCGACCGGATCGCCGGTGTAGCGCGCCGGCAGGTTCACGCGCACCGTCTCGGCGTCGAGCGCGCGCGCCGTTCCGGCCCCGAACTTCCCGTTTAGCGCCGACGCGAGCCGCGCCGCCGTGCGGTAGTCGGGCGAGGTCAGCACGTACGAGAAGCCGGCCGCGTCCTGCTGGATGTTCGTGATCATGTCGCGCGCGATCACCGCACCCTGCGGAACGCGCCCGGCGGTCACGTGGTTCTGCGTGATGCTGTTCGGTCCGGCGAAGTTCGTCCCGACCGAGAACCCGCCGACCGAGATCGGCCCTTGCGCCGTCGCGTAGACGAGGTTGTTCGTCGCGCGCAGCTCGCTCAGCACGAGCGTTCCGCCCTGCAGGCTCGTCGCGTCGCCGATCGCCGAAACCGTCACGTCGGCGGTGTCGCCGGAATGCGCGAACGGCGGCAGCGAGGCGGTGATGATCACCGCGGCGACGTCGCGCGTGCGCACGTCCTGCGAGGTCGTCGAGAGCCCGAAGCTCTGCAGCACGTTCTGGATCGTCTTCGAGGTGAAGGCGGCCGAGGTCGAGTCGCCGGTCTGGTTGAGACCGGTGACGATCCCGTAGCCGACCAACTGGTTCGACGTCACGCCCTGCACGCGCGCGACGTCCTTGAGCCGCACCGGCTGCGCGCCGGCGGGCGCCGCGAGCGCGCTGCCCAAGACGGCGGCGCTCACCAGGATCACGACGAGATTCTTCAGCGTGCGCATCATTGACCTCAGAACAGCCAGTGGACGATCTTGGAGAGGATGCCGGGGTGCCGCGTCTCGGTGTACTTCCCGTCGAACGTCGCGTGCACGTCGGCGACGCGGTTCGAGAGGATCGCATCGGTGTTGTCGATGTCTTCCGGCCGCACCAAGCCGGTGACGTGCAGCGTCTGTTTCTGCCCGTCGACGATCAGTGCCTGATCGCCGGAGATGCGCAGCGCGCCCGACGGCAGGATGTCGGTGACCGTCGCCTCCATCGAGGTGACGAACGAGTTCGAGCCGACGTCCGAGCGGTTCTCCGACGAGGTCCGGTTTGCGTTGATGTTCGAGGACAGCCGCACCAGCGGCAGGTTGAAGATCCCCGAGCCGCCACCACCGCCCGCCTGGTAGCTGTTGTTGACGTTCTTCGCGTTCTGGCTCGCCGACGAGACGGCGAAGTTGAACACGACCTGCACCAAGTCGCCGACCTGCTGCGCGCGGTGGTCGGGACCGAGCCGCAGCGGATGCCCGGGCGCCGCCGGCGGCGGCGCGGCCTGGTACAGCGTGTCGGCGAAGGCCGGCGCGGTGAGCGCAGCTGCAAACGCGAGCGCAAGTGCAGGACGGAGCATCAGTGTTCGCCTCCGGGGAGGGTCAGCTCGACGCGGTTGGGGCCGGTGACGACCCCCGCGATCGCTTTCTGGGTCTGCGGGTTGACGACGGTGACGACGTCGCCGATGGCGCCGCCGGTGCGCGCGACGACGTCGGCGACCAGTGCGACGACGCCGTCGTGGATGACGAGGATCGCGGCCTGTCCCGGCTTGACGACCGGGTTCGGCACCGTCGCCTCGACGTAGAGCGGCAGCCCCTTCGGCGTCGCGGCGCTCAGCTTGCGCCCGAGCAGCACGTCGGCACCGATCGGCGGACGGCCGTTCGACGCGACGCGCGCGATCGCGATATCGCCCGCGGCGAGCACGGCGCCCGGCGCGAGGTCGCGCGCGGCGACCGCGGTCTCCACATAGTTCGTGATGCGGTAGCCCGCGACGACCGTGCGCGCGAGCTTGCCGTCGACGCTGATCGCGACCGGAACGCCGATGTACGTCGAACTGACGAACGGCGAGCCGGTCGGCGCGATCCGCACCGTTCCGGCCGGCAGGTTCTGGTCGAGAATTTGAAACGCCGGCGCGACGGAGCGGTCCGGCCCGTCGGCCAAGCCGTGCGCCACTTTGTCCGCGACCGCCGCAATGCGCGTGCCCGCGACGATTTGGTGCGTTTGCACGTCGGCTGCGGCCGACGCGCAAACACCGAGCAGTGCGCAGAGTGCACTGACCGGGATCGCCGTGAGGAGCGCGCGCGCGCGGCGGGCGAGCATCAGCGCTTCGTCTGGACCGCGGTCTGGAGCATCTCGTCGGCGGTCGTGATCGCCTTCGAGTTCGCTTCGTACGCGCGCTGCGCGGTGATCATGTTGACGATCTCCTCGACCACCGCGACGTTGCTCTGTTCGAGGTAGCCGCCCTGGAGCGTCCCGGTGCCGTTCAGTCCCGGCTGCGAGATCGTCGGTGCGCCCGACGCGCCGGTCTGCGTGAAGAGGTTCTGCCCCTTCGGTGCGAGGCCCGCGGCGTTGGTGAAGCGCACGAGGTTGATCTGGCCGAGCTGCTGCGGCTGCTGCTGACCGGGAATCTGCGCCGTGACGACGCCGTCCGAGCCGACCTGCACCGCGGTCGCGTTCTGCGGCACGGTGATCTGCGGCGAGAGGAAGTAGCCGTCGGCGGTGACGATCGAACCGTTCG